>JBDHAI010000001.1:0-37887 GCA_039588155.1 Gemmatimonadota bacterium
ACCAGCGCGTCCCGTTCACGCAGCGTGGACAGCGCGTCGTCGATTTGCTCGCGCAGCAGACGATCCTCGACCTCGCTCACGGCTGTGCTCGCCTGCTCGCCGACGAACCGCTCGACCAGAGTGCTGTCCTCGCTGTCCCCTATAGGCGCGTCGAGCCGCACTTCGCCGGCGTTCAACGCCTCGAGCATTTCCACCGTCGCCGGGTTCATATCGAGCCTGCGAGCAATCTCCTCACTCGTCGGCTCGCGGTCCAGGTCGACTTTCAGCGACTGCCGGGCTTTGAGGATCTTCGAGAGCTCGGCGGCACGGTTCAGAGGAACGCGTACCGAGCGACCATGATGAGCCAGCGCCGACAGGATGGCCTGGCGGATCCACCAAACGGCATAGCTGATGAACTTCACGCCCTGGTCGGGATCGAACTTGATGGCCGCGGTCACCAGGCCGAGGTTGCCCTGCTGAATGAGGTCGCTCAACGGAAGCCCGCGACCCTGGTACTTCTTCGCCACCGAGATGACGAAGCGCAGGTTGGCCTTGCAGAGGGCTTGGATCGCGTCCGTGTCACCCTTCTGAGCCTTCCGGGCCAGCCGGATCTCCTCCGCGGGCGTGATGAGCTCGTGCTGGCTGACATCCTGCAGGTACTGGTCGAGAGCAGAATCGTCCCCCGCCACCCGGCTCTTCAGTGCCTGGCTAGCCAACCGCTTCGCCTTGGCTGTTTCTCGATCCATGATCATCAGGGCCTATCCCCTAACTGTCTTCCCAATCGATTCACACTCTCGGGTCAAACTAAAGCCCGGCTGAGAACCGAAGGTTCCGCCGGGTGAGCCCTACTGGGCGGCAATACGCCCGTCCCAGCCCAGCGCCCGACGGCAGGTTTAAACACCTATGTAGCCAAGAAGTTCAAACGGACCCAGGGGTGGGCAACCATGGAATATAGGGCCCACAGGCCGCTTGTCAACGACGGGTTCCGCCGCCGGTCTTACTGTACCCGGCATGGCGTATCTAGTTCCAGCGGAAGATCTTGAGGGCCACAAGGAAACCTATAATCCCCCAGGCCGCGACGATGGAGAGCCGGCCGAGGTTGGCGGTCAAGGGAGCGCCATCGGTCATCACGGCGCGGAGCGCGTCGAGGAGTGGGGTGAGGGGCAGGGCCTTGATGGCTGGCTGGAGCGCGTCTGGGAAGCGGGCGTAGGAGAAGAAGACACCCGAAAAGATCCACATGGGCATCATGACAACGTTCATAATGCCGGAAACGCCCTCGACGGTGCGAGCGCGACTGGCGGTGAGCATACCCAGTCCCGCGAAGGCGAGGGCTCCGACCACCGAAACGACGAGGAGGTCGAGGATGGAGCCGTAGACCCGGACATCGAAGACCAGCCAGCCAAAACCGATCAAGGCGGCGACTTCGAGGACCATGAAGACGAACCGAGAGAGGATGTAGGAGAGCAGGTATTCGCTTTTGCGCATCGGCGTGGCGAGTAGGCGCTTGAGCAGCTTCCTTCGTCGTGCCTGAACGATGTTGAAGCCGATGCCCCACATGCCGCTTCCCATGAGGTTCAGGCCCAGCAATCCGGGGATGAGGAAGTCGATGTAGCGCGAGCCAGGTTCGGTCAGGTGCTGTTCGCCGACGGGCACGGGGTCGGTGCGGCCGCGGCTACGCTGCACGGCGTCGTCGACCGTCCGGCGCGCCAGTTGGCTTTCGCTGCGGCTCGGGTCGAAAACGTAAGTGAGGGAGTCGCCGGGGACGACGACGACGGCGATTTTGCCGGTGCGCAGTTCATTCCGTGCGGTTTCGGGCTGCAGTACGCGGGCGTCGAGGTCGGGGAAGCTATCGAGTGTCGCCGCCAGCGCCGTGGCGCCGTTGCCTTGCTCGACGGCGATGCGCAGCGATTCCGCCGGGCGATTGCGAAACGCGATACCGAGGCCCAAGGCCATCAGCACGGGGAACACGAAGACCCAGAAAATTGCTTCGGGCTCGCGGATGAACTCCATGACGCGGGCACGAGTCAGCTGCAGGAGGGGGTTGGAGTACTTAATCATCTCTCAGGTGCCGACCCGTGAGCGATACGAACACATCCTCGAGCGTAGCGTGGTGAGTCGTGAGATTGGAGAGGACGACCCGCTGCTCCTTTAGGGCTGTGAGCAAAGCGGGCACCGTCCTGTGCAGCTCGCTTACCGTAAGGAAGATGCCGTTCCTTTCGCGTCGCACGTCCTGCACGCCTGAGACTTCGGCCAGCCACCCATCGATCGCAGGGTCGTCGTTCTCGACAGCGATCTCTACCACATGCTCGGCTCCCAGGGCGGCGATCAGCTCGCTGGGGCTACCCAACGCGATCACACGCCCGTGGTCCACCACTGCGACACGATCGCAAAGCCGGTGAGCCTCTTCCATGTAGTGGGTCGTGAGAACGACCGTGCCGCCCCGGGTCTTGAAATCGTGGACGAGGTCCCAGAGCTGCCGGCGAGATTGGGGGTCGAGTCCCGTGGTCGGCTCATCGAGAAAGAGGAGCTCTGGGTGGCAGATCAGCGCACAAGCGACCGCCAGCCGCTGCTGCTGGCCACCGGACAACCGCGACACCCACGACTTTCTCTTCTCCTCCAGCCCTACGATCCGCATGACGTCGTCCGGGCTGGGTCCTTGATCATAGAAGCTACGGAAAAGCTGTAGCGTCTCTTCCACTGTGAGCTTTTCGGCCAGCTGCGTTTCCTGGAGCTGGACGCCCAGGCGCTGCCTCAGGGCCCGATCGTCCGTACCCCAATTCATCCCGAGCACTTCCAGCTGGCCGGCATCGGGTTGAAGCAGGCCCTCGAGGATCTCCACCGTCGTCGTCTTGCCGGCGCCGTTCGGTCCAAGGAGCCCGAAGCACTCGCCGACCTGGACCTCCAGGTCGAGTCCGTCGACGGCGACCACATCGCCGTAGCTCTTTCTCAGTCCCTGACAGCGGACCGCGACCTGGAGTGCGCCATTCATCGATCGGGTGGCCGGTCCTCTTTAGCGTTGTGCCGCCTGCGCGGCGCTGCCGCTACTGGTCTATGCCGAGTAGCTCCACGTCAAAGAGCAGTGTCGAGCTTGGCGGGATTACCGGAGGGCGACCCGCGGCTCCGTAGGCGATGTCCGGTGGAAGAATGATCCGCCATTTGTCGCCGACTCGCATCATGCCGAGCGCTTCGTCCCAACCCGCAATCACGCGACCGGTTCCTACCGGGAAGCTGATCGGCTCATTGCGATCGACCGAGCTATCGAATTTGCTGCCGTCGGTCAGCCAGCCGGTGTAGTGGACGTTGACGACCTTGCCCGCTTCCGTTTGCGGGCCGTCTCCGGACTGGATGACGATGTACTGAAGGCCGCTGGCCGTGGTGACCGTATCTCCCATGACCGGCGGCGGACCTCCGGGTTGACTCATGCTGGGCTCCTCTGCAGCCATAGCAGCTGCCTCTTCGGTCTGTTCCATCTCCCGGTCGGAAGAACAAGCTGCAGCGATAAAGAGAACCGGGATTACGAGAATCAGTCGTTGAAACACGTCGTGCTCCTTCGCAGCGGGTGAGGGCGCAAGTGAACGGCACTGTTGTACGGTCCCAGGTGCGCCCCCGAACATCGGTGACGGGCGACGGTGCGGAGACTATCGCAGCCTTGGTGCTACCGCAACCGGGGCTCAACTTGACCCGTCGTATAGAATGCCGTCGATTAAAGCGCAACAAGCCGAGGAGCGAGAACGGATAGCAGGAGACATAGATAATGAGCTTGTCGACAGCGGTATTGTCGGCCTGGGTGGCGGTGGCGGCGGGGCTCGGGAGCGGACTTTCGCAAGATGAAGAGGATCTCGGTTGGCCGCGCGAGTTCCGACATTCCGGGCGACTGATCGTCGTCTACCAACCCCAGCCCGAGACCTTCGAAGGTGATGTAATCACGGGCCGCTCGGCGGTCTCGGCGACGTTGGAGGGCCAGACTGAACCCATCTTTGGTGCGTTCTGGTTCGAGGCCTTCGTTGAGACGGATCGCGAGAACCGCCTGGTGGCGGTGGTGAACGTGGACATTCCCAGGGTCCGCTTCCCCGATGCCACCGAGGAACAGCAGCGAGAGGCGGCTGAGATTCTCGAGCTCGAGATTTCAACCTGGGACCTGGTGATTGATCTGGACCGATTACTGACGAGTTTGGAGGCGGCGGACAGAGAGCGGCTTGCGTCCGAGGGTCTCGCGACGGATCCACCGATGGTCATTGTGACCAGCGAGCCTTCGCTTCTGGTGATGCTCGATGGTAAGGCAGTGCTGCACGACGTTGAGGGTACCGAGCTCCAGCGGGTCGCGAACACACCGTTCTCGATCATCTATGACCGGTCTGCGAACCTCTATTACCTCTATGCCGGGGAGGATGTCTGGTTTGCGACGAACGATTTGCTGGGGCGTTGGGAGATCTCGGAGGACACGCCGGAACATGTGGTCGCGCTCATCCCTCCCGAGGTGGAAGGGGAAGACGTTGAGGGCGAGGCTGAGCAGAGCGATGTGGATATCGAGAATCTGCAGATTGTCGTGGCCACCGAGCCGACGGAGCTGATCATCGTCGATGGACCGCCCAAGTACGCATCGATCGAGGGAACGGATCTGCTTTACGTGAGCAACAGCGAGAGCGACGTGTTCCTGGATATCGCGACACAGGAGTTCTTCATCGTTCTCTCCGGCCGCTGGTACAAGAGCGCGAGCCTGGATGGTCCTTGGAGCTTCTTGCCGTCAGACTCGCTGCCGGGTGATTTCACGCGCATTCCACCTGAATCGGCGCGAGGAAGCGTGTTGTTCTACGTTGCGGGAACCGATCAGGCGAGGGATGCCGTGCTCGATAACTCGATCCCCCAGACGTCCGCAGTCAAGCGCGATGGGACGCTCGAGGTGACCTACGATGGCGAGCCGAAGTTCGAGCCGATCGAGGGCACCGAGATGAGCTACGCGGTGAACACGGAGTTCCAGGTACTCGAGATCGGCGGGAGGTACTACGTCTGCCACGAGGCCGTCTGGTACGAGTCGGACAGCGCGGTTGGCCGTTTCGAGGTGTCGGTGCAGGTGCCGGACCAGGTTCAGGAGATCCCTCCCGAGAACCCGAACTACAACGTCAAGTACGTCTACGTGTACGATTCGACGCCCGACGTGGTCTACGTGGGCTACACTCCCGGCTATGCGTGGAGCTTCATCTACGGGCCGACGATCGTCTATGGGACCGGGTGGTGGTACCGGCCTTGGGTCAGCCCCTTCTTCTTCTACCCGCGGCCCATGACCTGGGGCTTTCACGTGGCCTACAACCCGTGGTTCGGCTGGAGCTTCGGCTTTGGCTTCGGATACGGCCCGTTCCACTTCGGCTTCTGGGGCCCTTCGCCCTGGCACCGTCGCGGCTGGTGGGGCCCGGCGGGAATGCGTCACGGATATCATCGCGGCTTTCACCGCGGCTATTCCAGCGGCTTCCGGCAAGGTTTCCGTGCCGGTTATGCTGCGGGCCAACGCCAATCCAACATCTACAACCGTCAGCGAAACGCGTCGCGGAACGTCGACCGGGCGAGCGCGCGGGCGCAAATGCCGAACCGTACCGGAGCTGCGGGGGGAGCGCGCTCCCAAGCGGCGCGTGGGGGTCAGGTGCAGGGAGGGCAGCGGGCTCAGGTCTCGCCTGACCGTCCGAACAACGTGTACGCCGACCGTAACGGCGACGTACATCGCCGCAACTCGGATGGAAGCTGGCAGCAGCGCGATCGCAGTGGCTGGAGTTCGAGCGGCCAGGCACGTGATCCGAATCAACAGGCGTCGAGCAGCGATCGATCGAACCTCAACCGCGACCACCAAGCCCGGCAACGTGGCGCGCAGCGCAGCCAGAGCTACTCGACGAGTCGGCCTTCGGGCGGTGCGGGGAGCCGCGGCCGCCGTCGCTAATCGAGTCCCGCCGGCGCTATTGCCGGGAGCACCTCGGTGCAGGTCGTACACGCGTCGCGCAAGCCGGCGATGCGCGTGCGCTCACCCTTCCTGTCTGATGCCCGCGGTGTTGGTGCAGATGGCGCCGTTTAGCCAGCATGTGTAGCAGGCGCGGTGGCTCAGCGCGAAGGGCCGGGCGGCCTCGGCAAGCGAGCTGCCCAGGCGCGCGTCGGGGGAGTCGATGAGGATGGGGCAGACGTAGACGCCGCGGTTGGTGACGACTCGGCCGCTAGAGCACAGGAGCTGGCTCCCATGGTAGCCGGCCATCTTGGCGGAGTTCACGGTCTCCGCCTCGGAGTAGCCGCGGGAGCGTAGCGCCTCGCGGCCGAGGTGAATGTCTGGGAGGATCTTGATTCGGGGCCGGTCGTAACCGACCTTACGGAGAGCCTCGACGAATTCTCGGTAGACCCGCTCATCCTCGTGTGCGCACCACATCTGAGCGGCTGTGATGATGGGCCGGAAGCCGTGCTTGACCAGACGGCCGACGCCCTGCATGGCGCGCTCGAACATTCCCTCTCCGCGGATAGGGTCGTTGGTTTGCGGCGATGGGCCGTCCAAGCTGACCCGAAGTTCCAGCGAGTAGCGGGAAGCGGCGGCGATTTCGGCAAGTCGGCGCACGGTCTTCTCGGTTAAGAGAGTGCCGTTGGTCAGGACGCTGGCGGGACCTATGCGCAGGGTAGCCTCAAGTATCGCGAGCAGATCCCTGTGCATGAACGGCTCGCCGCCGGTGAAGTAATACTCCTTGACGCCCCAGGACCGTGAATGTTCGAGGTAGTCGAGCACGAGCTCGAGATCGAGGAACCAGAAATCGTGGTTCTCGGGGCCGCAAGAGATGAAGCAGTGGGTGCACCGCAAGTTGCAGACGGTGCCGGCGACCTGGAACCACAGGCAATCCAGGCTGTCCAGGGGCACCAGGGGGGCGGGTTCGTTGAGGGCGACGGCCCCAGGGGTTGCCCCAGCGGGTACGGTGTTCAAGTTGTTGTCGGCCATGTCTGGAGACACAACCTGTCTTGGAAAGCTGGGGTTCCGCAAGTTGGCCGCCGCGGGCCTCGAGGCCGGGTGCGGGCCCCGCATTGATAAGCGGGTGCCTCTGTGTGTAGTTTGTGGCCCCTCGAGCGTAGATGGGCGGAGGTCCAATGAAGTGGGTATACGCGGGCAAAAGCGACGTCGGTAAGGTCAGGCAAGGCAACGAGGATTCGCTCTTCACTGACGCGGAGCGGGGTGTGTTCATCGTGGCCGACGGCATGGGCGGTCATGTCGCGGGTGAGGTTGCCAGCCAGATCGTGGCCGAGACAGTCGGCTCGGGGGCTAGCCGCGCAACGGACGAAGGTCTGCGGGGCGCTGAGCTCGAGAAGCGAGTGCTCGAGCTGATCGCCGAGGCAAACCGAGCGATCATCGAGCGAGCCGAGTGCGAGCCTGACAAGCGGGGTATGGGCACGACGCTGACATTGCTCATGCTGGAGCCCGAATCCACTTACCTGATGACTCAAGTAGGAGATAGCCGCGGATACCTGGCGCGGAACGGAGAACTGACGCAGATCACCTGCGATCACACGGTGGTGCAGCAGCAGGTCGACCGGGGCGCTCTGACGCCCGAGCAGGCTCGGGACCACCCGCTTTCACATATCCTGACCCGTGCACTTGGTACCGAGAGCGCGGTACAGGCGGACACGTACAGCGATTCCACTCAGGTCGGAGATGTTTTCCTTCTCTGCTCGGACGGGCTGAGTGGTATGCTCACGGATGAAGCGATACTTGACATTCTTGCCTCCCCCACCGCTGACCTTCAGGCAATGGCCGACGCGCTGATCGCCGATGCCAACGATGCTGGTGGCCTCGACAACATCACCGCCGTCGTCGTCAAGGTGACGGAGTAGTAGGACGCGCCTTTACGCGCTCAGGCTGCAGAGCCCATCCCAACCAGTTGGACGATTTCCGCCTCGGGTGAGGTTACCAGCTCGAGTATCCGCTCCGGGCGATTCAGTGTCATCCGCGGTATCGTGAACACGCGAAACACCCGCGCCGCATGGTAGAGGTCGCGTCCGAGACGAGGTAGGTCGATCAATCCGGCGCGACCCTCGGCGGTCAGGCGCCGCACGGAGCCGTCACGAGCCAGCATCAAGATATCGAGCTCCAGCATGCCGGGCTTGGCTGGGTAGTCAAGGAAGACGCTACCGGGCTCGAGCCCGTTCTCTTGGGCCAGGTGGTCTTCTAAGGCCGACCTCAGGTCCGGGCGTTCGTGAAACCACGACGCGACTTCGCGTCCGAGCTGGGCGAACGCGTCGCTCAAAGCATCACCCCACCAATCGGCGGCGCGCTTTGGCAACCTTCGGTGCCGCAGTGCAGGGATCAACCGCTCACGTGCCCGGCGAGCGCTTTCGGTGTCGCTGCGATCGGCGAGGCGCTCGAGCGAGCTCAGCAGTTCCTCGTCGCCCCGGCCTACGATGTCAGCTCGCTCCGCCCAACCGCCATTCAGGGCTTCGCGAATGAGCCTTTGGAAGGACACTGAGGCGGCGCGAACGGCGTGGTGCCAGTAGACGTTCCTGAACATCTGGTACTTGGCGAAAAGCAGCGACTCAAGGGCCGACAGGCCCTGCATGGCCACACCGACCTCGAGACGCCCCGTATCCGGATCCCGGAGAATGCGTAAGGAGTCGAGCAACCGGTCCACGTCGATTTCGCCGTAGGGCACGCCGCAGTAGGTCGCGTCGCGCTTCAGGTACTCGATCTTGTCCAAGTCTAATGAGCCCGAGACCAGCCCCTGTAGTGGGCTATCCGACCGGCCGAGGATGAGCCGGTGGATGTCCTGCGCTGCTTGTCCACCGAGCGGCTCCAGCGCTGCGGCGACCTCCGGATCTGACAAGAACTGCCCCGCCAGATGCTCGTGATCATCAGGCACGAGACCCGTTTCCAGCTCTTCGAGTGTATGGCTAAAGGGGTAGTGACCGATGTCATGGAGCAACCCTGTTATGCGAAGAATCAAACGGTCGCGGTCCTCGATGTCGCGCAGCTCGCCGGAAGCTTCCAGTTGGCGCAGAGCTCGACCCGTCAGGTGATACACGCCTAGGGCGTGGTCGAAGCGGGTGTGAACGGCACCAGGGTACGCGAGGTATGCCAGCCCTAGCTGCTTCACCCTGCGTAGCCGTTGGAAAGCGGCCGTATCGATGAGTTCGAGGGCCGGAGGCTGAATCCGGATGTTTTTCCAGATGGGGTCACGGATGACGGTCATGGTTAGATAGCCTTAGTCTAACCCCATCATAAAGCGACTCGCCCCGAAGGGCGAGTCGCGCCAAGCCGTTGGGTTCGAGAAAGCTGGTGTCTTGTTCAGTGCAGCGTCCGGTACTTCTCCTGGAGCCGCTCTTCCGACTCTCGAAAGTCGGGATTCGGGACGATGCACTCAACCGGGCATACTTCAATACACTGTGGCTCGTCGTGTGCGCCCACGCACTCGGTGCACCTATCGCTGTCGATCCAGTACACGGGCACGTCGGTGGCCACACCCTCGTTGATGGCCTCGTTCGGGCACATCGGTAAGCACGCGCCGCAGTCGATGCATTCGTCGGTGATCATCATCGCCATGGCAAACGACCTCCGCTCAAGAAGTAGTACGCACAACCGCACCAACCATACTGCGAGATCGGGGCCGTTCCCCGAGACCAATCGCCTAACATATGGTCGTGCATAGATATACAACGACATGGCCCGTGTGGGGTCGGGGATTCGGACGTCGCTTCTTGGGGACAAATCATCCCAGCCTAAGCGTGAATTGGGGCAGGGACGGCCAACGCGCTCCAAGCCAGCGGGCCGGGGCTCCACGAGCCCGGCCCGAGTCGGTGTGCCGAGTTCGGAAGGCCTCTCAGGCGAGCAGGGGCGCCTCCTCCGCCTGCCGTTCGAGGGCATCGACGACCGCGATCGCAGTCAAGTTGACGATTTCGCGCACGTCGGCGCCGCGCTGGAGGATATGCACCGGCTTCTGCATCCCGAGCAGGATGGGTCCGATCGCCGTGGCGCCACCCAGGCGGGCGAGGATCTTGTAGGCGGCGTTGGCGGTGTTGAGATCGGGGAAGACGAGGACGTTCGCCTTATCCTGAAGAGCGCTGAAGGGGTAGCGTCGCTTGAGAATATCGGGGACCACCGCGGTATCCGCCTGCATCTCGCCGTCGATGATGAGGTCGGGGCAGCGGTTCTTAACGATGGCCACGGCTTTGGCGACTTTCGCCGACTCTGGGTGGCGTACCGATCCGAAGTTGGAGAAGGAGACCATGGCGACGCGGGGATCGACGCCCAAGCGTTGTGCGAAACGAGCGGCGGAGATCGCCGTGTCCGCCAGAGTCTCGGCGTCAGTCATGATGTTCACTGTGGTATCGGCGAAGAACATGACGTCTTTTTCCATGACCATCATGTAGAGCCCGGCGACCTTGTGAACGGAGGGGTTCATACCCACGATCTCGAGGCAGGGCCGAAGCGCATCCGGGTAGTGCATCTCTTGTCCGGCAATAAGTCCGTCCGCATCGCCCATGTGGAGCATCATGGCCGCGTAGTAGATCGGATCCTCCAGCTTTTCTAGCGCTTCGCCGCGGGTGATCCCCTTTCGCTGGCGCTCTCTGAAGAACTGTTCGACGTAGCCTTCGCGTTTGGCGTGCTCTTCAGGATCGACGATCTCGATCTGGTCGAGCTCGAGCTCGATTCCGTATTGCTTGATCGCCCGGGTAATTCGTCTTGGACTGCCGACCAAGATGGGCTGAGCGATTCGCTCTTCCAGGCAAGTATGCGCGGCGAAGAGGATATGGTCGTCGGTCGCCTCGGGGAAAACGATCCTCTGCAGCTTTGGCGCGTGCTGTGCTTTCACGACGATATTACGGGTGACCTCGCGCGCGCGTCCCAAACGTGACTCGAGCTCGTTGCGGTATTCCTCGAGGTCGAGCTGGACGCGCGCGACGCCCGAGTCCATGGCGGCCTTTGCGACTGCAGGCGCCTCCCAGAGCAGCACGCGGGAGTCGATGGGTTTGGGAATCAAGTAGTCGCGCCCGAAGCTGAGCTTCTGGACTCCGTAGGCGCGGGCCACGTCCTCGGGCACCGGCTCCTTGGCCAACTCAGCCAAAGCATGTGTTGCCGCCATCTTCATCGCTTCGTTGGTGGCTTTTGCGCGAGCGTCCAGTGCGCCGCGGAAGATGAACGGGAACCCGAGAACGTTGTTCACTTGGTTCGGGTAGTCGGAGCGCCCCGTGGCCATGATGATGTCCTTGCGGGCCTTGAGCGCGTCTTCCGGTAGAATCTCCGGGTCTGGATTGGCCATGGCGAATACGATGGGATCGTTGGCCATCGTCTTGATGTCGTCCGGCGTGATGACACCAGGCTGCGAGAGGCCGATGAATGCGTCGGCGTCCCTGATGGCGTCGGACAATGTCCGATCGGACGTCTTGTGCGCGAAGCGGGCCTTGTACGGGTTGAGTTTGTCGCGCTCCGAATGGATGACACCCTTGCTGTCGGTCATGAAGATATGCTCGCGCTTCGCACCTAAAGTGATGTAGTGCTCGGCGCAGGCGATTCCCGACGCGCCGGCGCCGCTCACCACGATCTTCACTTTTGCGATGTCCTTCCCGACGACCTCCAGCGCGTTTACGAGTCCGGCACCGCTGATGATCGCGGTGCCGTGCTGATCGTCATGGAATACCGGGATATTCAGGCGCTCGATCAGCGTCTTTTCGATGTAGAAGCAGTCGGGAGCCGCGATGTCCTCGAGGTTGATGCCGCCGACGGTCGGCTCCAGCAGCTCGCAGAAGCGGATCATGTCTTCCGGATCCTCGCTGCCGACCTCCAGGTCGAACACATCGATGTCGGCAAAGCGCTTGAACAGAACGCCCTTCCCTTCCATCACCGGCTTCGACGCCAGCGCGCCAATGCGGCCGAGCCCGAGCACCGCGGTGCCGTTGGAGACGACGGCCACCAGGTTGCCGCGCGCCGTGTACTTGAAGGCCTCATCTTCGTTCTCATGGATCTCGCGGCAGGGCTCGGCGACCCCGGGCGTGTAGGCGAGCGAAAGGTCTCGCTGAGTATTGCAGGGCTTCGTTACCTGCAAAGCGATTTTGCCGGGCCGGCCTTCGGAGTGATAGGCCAAGGCCTCATCCCGCTTGATCAGCATGTGCTCTGTCTCCGTGGGTGCGTGGGGCTAGGTGATCCCCTAACTGCAAAACTAAGGCCACGTAGAAGGGTCGCCACTCGCCACCGAATAACGATTATGGACTGGTGGAGTGGATTCCCGTCCAACGCAGTATGTCCTCCATCAGGCACCACCGGGTAATCGCGGACTGCAGCAGATTGACACCGACGAAAGCGGTGAACAAGAACCAGTAGGGGCTGACCCACCAACCCAAAGCCAGGCTGGCTAGAATAAGGACGCCAGCGATCAGTCGAATCTTGCGCTCGAGTGACATTTTGCCTCACCGGTCTAAGGATGTGCCGAGCTCACAACAGCTGAACTGCTCCACGTCGAGAAGCGTGGCGCGAATTGGGTGGCGCGGGTCTTGGACGCCGGCGCAGTGGGCGACTGCTTGCATGAGGTTCCTCGCTCCCTCGTCGGGGAGGATCGTCATCACCATTCGGGACTGGTAGGGCTGGATTTCGCCTGACCAGCCTGCGGCGCTGCCGGGTCCGTGACCCTCGACGGATAGACGGCTGAAGGCTTGGACCTCCAGTTCGCGCAGCAGTCCGTTCACACACTTTTCATCTTCCTGGAGATACATCATCAGCACGAGCTTCATGTCATGTCGTCTCCGGTTGAGGGATTGGGCTCGTCGGGCCGGTCTTTCGCTGGTGCACCAGGTAGTAGATGCTAGGGACAACGATCAGCGTGAGCACGGTTGATGCGATGGCGCCGGTGATGAGCGCGACGGCGAGCCCTTGGAAGATCGGGTCGAAGAGAATCACGATCGCACCGATCACGACAGTGCCCGCGGTGAGTGCGATGGGCCGGGTGCGCACGGCGCCGGCCTCGATCACCGCCTGTTCCAGCGGCACCCCGGCGGACCGGCGCGCCTCCAGGTAATCGATGAGCAGGATGCCGTTACGGACCATGATGCCGGCGAGGGCGATCATGCCGATCATCGACGTGGCTGTGAAGAAAGCGCCGAATATCCAGTGTCCCGGGGCGATGCCCACGAGCGTAAGGGGAATTGCGGTCATCATGACGAGGGGGGCGACGAAGGAGCCGAACCAGGCGACAATGAGGACGTAGATGAGCAGCAGCGCTCCTCCGAAAGCGATTCCAAGGTCTCGGAAGACCTCATAGGTCACCTGCCACTCGCCGTCCCATTTCATCACCGGCTGTTCGATCAGATCGGGCTGACGCGTATAGAGCTGACCCAAGTTGGCACCGGACGGGAGTTCGATTTCCGCGAGTTGCTCTTTCAGATCGAGAATGGCGTAGACCGGACTTTCGGCTTCGCCGGCCACCTCCGCCGTCACGTAGACGACGCGTTGGCCGTTCTTACGGTCGATGACCTGCGGCGCGGTGGTCAGCTCCGGCCGCACCAACTCACTGAGCGGCACCATGCCACTCCCGGTCATCGAAACCAGGTGAATGCTCCCAAGCCGCTCGATGCCTGAGCGCTCGCCCTCCGTGACGCGCAGGCGCACGGGGACCAACGTGCGAGCCTCCGGCTGCGACAGATAGGTAGCGATGGAACCGCCGAGCGCCGTTTGAAGCGAGCGGGCGACCGAGGCTTTGGCTACCCCGCTGAGCGCTGCTTTTTCCTCGTCGATGACCAGGCGAAACTCTTTCTGCGGCTCGTTCAGCGACCAATCGACGTCCACGACGCTGGGGTGTTCCTCGAACGAGTCGCGGATCTCTTTCGCCACGCTGGATCGTGATTCCTCGTCCGGCCCGTAGACTTCGGCCACGAGCGTAGAGAAGACCGGCGGTCCCGGCGGGACCTCCACGATCTTCACCCGAGCACCGGTGTCGGAAGCGAGTGCCAGGCTTTGCACGATCGGCCGTACCCGCTTGGCTACGTCGTGGCTCTGAGCGCTGCGCTCCGACTTATCGACCAGGTTCACCTGGATGTCGGCGATGTTGGTGCCGCGTCGAAGGTAGTAGTGGCGGATCATGCCGTTGAAGTTGAACGGTGCGGCGGTACCCGCATAGATCTGGATGTCCGCGATCTCTGGTATTGCGACAAGCGACCGGCCGATATCGTCGGCCAGCGCCGTCGTGACCTCAAGCGGCGTACTCTCGGGCATATCGATGATGATCTGCATCTCGTTCTTGTCGTCGAACGGCAGCATCTTCACCGACACCGCACGCGTGAAGAACATGCTCGTGGCACCGATCAATAAGATGGCCACGGCTCCGAGCATTCCCCACATCCAAATCGGTCGTCGCAGCAGCGGATTCATGATCTTGCTGTAAGCCCGATAGATCCTCGTTCGCTCGAGCACATAGGCCGGCCCGTCGTCCTTGGCGTGGGCCCGGCGTAGCAGCCGAAAAGCGAGCCAGGGTGTACCCACCAGAGCCACCGCCAGCGAGAAGAGCATCGCCACGGTTGCACCTATGGGCATGGGGCTCATGTAGGGACCCATCAGCCCGGACACGAACAGCATGGGCAAGACAGCGGCGATTACGGTCAAGGTGGCGAGGATGGTCGGGTTCCCTACTTCGTCCACGGCGGCCCGCGCCGCCGCGCGCAATGGTCGGTCGCGCATGGCGAAGTGTCGCTCCATGTTCTCTGCGACGATGATCGAGTCGTCAATGACGATCCCTGTCACAAAGATGAGCGCGAAAAGCGTGACGCGGTTCAAGGTGTACCCGAAGAACTGGTAGACGAAGAGCGTCAACGCGAAGGTCATCGGGACCGAGATCATGACGATGACGGCGCTCCGCCAGCCCATGGCGAAAGCGACGACGAGTCCGACGGCTACGATCGCGAGCAAGAGGTGCTCCTTCAGGGTCGCGACTTTCTCCCTGGCGGTCTCACCGTAGTTCCGGGTGATCTGCGCTTCGAGTGACTCCGGCAGGATGCTGCCGCGCAGGCTCTCGATCTTCGACTCCAGGGCTTGGCCGAGTCGTGTCGCGTCGGCACCCGGCCGTTTGGAGACCGCGATCGTCACCATCGGATCGAGATGCTCGCCGGGGACACCCGTGAAGGTGTAGTTGGAGACTTCCTCCGGGCCATCGATGACGTCGGCCACGTCAGCGACCTGCACCAGCACACCGTCACGCACGTCGAGCACTACCGAGCCAACGTCATGGGCGGAGGCCAGGAACGGGCCCGCTGTGACCCGCACGACTTCGTCGCCCTTGGTGTACTGGCCGGCCTGCACGTTGACGTTGGCCATGCGGAGACGTTCGGCGAGCATGTTGGGGTCGACGCCGTAGGCCGCCATGCGGTCGGGTGAGAGCTCGACGCGAATCTCCCGTGAGTAGCCGCCGGTCACAACCACGTCGCGCACCTCGGGGATGGTTTCCAGCGCGACGCGGACTTCGTCAGCAATCTGGCGCAGTGTGGCGTGGTCTTGGCCGTCGCCGGAGAGGGTAACCGTAAAGAACGGCACATCGTCGATGGTGACCGTCTTCACCAAAGGCATGTTGAAGCCGGGTGGCATGCGTTCCGCGTACTTCATTAGGGTCGTAAACAGGCGGACCAGGCTCTCCTCCATATCGCGGCCCACCTCGTAGCGAACCGTGACCAGGCCAAAACCCATTTCGGCATGGCTGTAGACGTATTCAACTCCCTCAATCCCCGATAGCACGTTCTCCATGGGGATGAGCAGCCGATTTTCCACCTCCGCCGGCGCTGTACCGGGTAAAGGCAAGTAGATGTCGGCTAACGGGACGATGATCTGTGGCTCCTCTTCGCTGGGCAGCGTGACCACGGTATACAGACCGAGTGCCAGCGCGCCCGCCATCAACAGTGGGGTCAGCTTGGAGGTGAGGAAGGCGTCGGCCAGCTTGCCGGCAAACTCACTCTTCATCAGACGCCCTCCCCTGTTGCTCGCTCCACCTCGAGGAAAGAAGGCGTCCAGTCGACCTCGCGGACGCTACCGACGGGCTGGCCGTCGGCGATCTGAGCGCTGGGCTCGCGGACCAACATGGCGGCGTGATTGGGGCCGGCGAGCAGCTCAGTGGCCTCGCCCAGCTGCCGGCCCAGCCGCACCCAGCGGAGGCGTAGTTCATCGCCGTCAACCACAAACACACCACTCAACTGCCCGCGTTTCACCACCGCGTCTGTGGGTATCCAGCGAGTCACGGCGTTCAACTGATCAATCTCCAGTCGGACGAACGCGCCGGGTGGAACCTGCGGCACGTCGAGACCGGGTTCGAACCGGGCCTCGATGCGGAAGCGCCGACTCGCTCGCTCGACTGCAGGGACCACGCGAGTCACACGGGCCACATGCCGCGACTTCGTCTCCGGCTGGTAGACCGCGACGTCGTCCCCGACAGCTAGACGTCCTGCCAGCTCCGCCGGCAAGTCGGCCTGGATCTTCAATGCGCCCTCGCCGATCATTTCCAGAATGGGCATACCCGGCATCGCCAGATCTCCCGGATCGGCTCCCCGCGCTGTGATGACGCCAGAGAACGGCGCTCGCAGGACGACGTAGTCGCGTTGGGCCCGCGCGTCTCGAAAGCCAGCCTCCGCCATTTCCAGTCGAGCCTCGGCGTCATCGAGCTCCTGCGCGGTCGCGGCTCCGTCGCGCGCGAGCGCGGCGATGCGGTCGTGCCACCGTTGGGCGAGCTCCGCCGCCGCCCCGGCACTCTCGACTCGGGCGTCGATCTCCTTGGTGTCGAGCGTCACGAGGGGCTGGCCCGCGGACACGCGCGAGCCGATATCGACAAGCAGCTGCCGTATAGTGCCGCTCATCCGGGTTGCGAGCTCGGCTTGCTGGCTTGCCAGGACCGTCGCCGGCACGGTGAGCACGCCAGGCGAGAAGACTGACCTCGAGGCTACAACGTCCACTGGCCTCTCCCGCTCGGACAACTCACCCGATTCACCTCCGCAAGCGGCAACGGCTAGGGTGACGAAGGTCAACGCACGGTACCTATCGATCCACTTCATGGTCAGCTCTCTGGGTTGGATTGCGATCGGACGAAATCGAGGCGCGCTACGGCCATGTGGTATTTGGCGAGGGCGTCGATGGCTCGCTGGCGCATCGCGGTGGCTCGTGCTTCGGCCTGCAGTAGATCGGCGGCAGTGGCGAGGCCCTCGTCGAACCGCCGACGCATCAGCTCGCGGCCGGAGTCCGCAGCCACGGAAGCCGCCTCGGTGGCCTCGACCTGCAGCTGCGCGCTCCTCACGGCTCGCTGTGCCTGGTCAAGCTCCTTCTCTGCATCACGTAAGGCCTGCTCGTACTCGACCTCGGCGATCCGTTCATTCAGGCTCGCTTGCTGGTTGTCCGCGGAGCGGGCGAAACCGTCGAACAGGTTCCAGCGCAGCATAGCGCCAACGGTCCAATTGTCGTTCTCGAACTGGATGGGATCCTGGCTGTGCCAGGCGTATTGTGCGAACAAGTCAACGACCGGGATCCAGCCGAGGCGGGCCCGCGTCTTGGCGGCACCCGCGGCATCGGCTGCGGCGGCCAATGCCTTCAAGTCGGAACGCTGGCCCGGATAGAATTCGACCTCGGCCGACACCGAGGGCGGAGCGAGTGCATCGGAGGGCTCGGGTATCGTATCCGGGCCCCACCCGAGGTGGCGCGCCAGGTCGTGTAATGCGTCGAGCCTGGCGCGCTCCGCTTCGACTCGCTGAGCGCGCGACGCGGCATGCTCGGCTTGGGCCTGAAGGAGATCTGCCTCGGTCAGGAGACCCCGCTCGCGACGCTTGCCGAACGCCTCGAGGGTGGCGTCAGCTGCCTCCAGGTTCGCCGCCGCCGCCGCGAGCTGCGCGGCCGCAGTCTGCGCTCGGTAGTAGAGTGTGCGGGTGACCAGGATGGTCGCCTCGCGCGTCCGGACGGTGACCCAGTCCGCTGCCGCGGCCTGGCTCCTGGCGGAAGACCTCCCCGCCCAGGCGGTCGGATCGAGGAGGCTCCAGCGAACGCCGATCGCTGTCGACCAGTCGGCGATGGCGTTCGGGTTGTTCAAGACCGCGAAATCGAGGTCCTCGGGTCCGAAAGTGCCTTGACGGAGCTTTGTACCGAAGACGGCCACCGGATCGGTGGATCTCATGTAGCCGGCGCGAACGTCGAGCCACGGCCACAGCGGACTGGAAGCCGAACGGCCCCGGGCCGACGCGAGGTCTCGCCGGGCCTCGGCAATGGTGAGGTCGGAATTGCGCTCGAGCGCGGACCGGATGGCCTGCTCGAGTGAGAGCCGACGGGCCACTACAGCGTCACTCTGAGCGCGCGCGGGGGTCGCGGCGGCCAGGGCGAGCGAGCAAGCGAGCGCTGATCTCATTAAGGTATGCATATTTTTATATGTATAGGCGAAAAAAATAGTAGTGTGGCTACATCTGACAGTGATCATGTATACAGTCGATAACCCGCGTTACCCTGGCATCCTGGATTCGATAGAAGACGTTCACACCATCGCGGCGGCTGGCCAGGACGCCTTTGTCGCGCATGAGGTTGAGGTGCTGAGAGGCGACGGCCTGCTCAAGCCCGAGTGCTTCGTAGATGGCCGTCACGTTCTGCTCGCCGTCCCTGTCGAGCAGCTCGACTATCTGCAGGCGGACTGGATGCCCGATGCACTTGAGCATGGTCGCCGCCTGCTGGATCGCTTCCACAGTCAAGTTCTCTGTTCGGGGCATCATTAGCCGTTACCGTGCATAGGTGTTACGGTATTATATATAGATATATCTATATGTCAACCTTTACTCGAACCGGGCCTTGTGGCTGGGGCTATGGCTGCTGGGCGGGAGCGGACCGCTTTGCTAGACCGCTTGAAGCCGGGGGCGTAGATTACGCTCAACCCAACCGAGTACCGAGACGGAGGCGACCGTGGACATCAAGCCGAACCGGCTGGTGTATCTGGGGTATGGCAAGTACTGGCGATCGGATCAGATCACCGGCCTCGTCCCCATCGAAGACGAGCGTGGTCCTGGGCGCCGGACTCACGTTCATGTGGCGACTCTTCAGCAGCCGATCGTGGCCTCACGGTCGGAAGACTCGATTCGGCGAGAGATGGCGGCGGCAAGCGACGAGGAGTTCAGAATGGGGGAACTACGTGCCGCGGTTGGCGACCTGCTCGAGGATATGGCGCAACTTTCCCCTGTGCTGAAGCGCATGCTTCTTCATGAAGGCGGCATGGACATGCGTCGTTGGGAGGACCGCCTGCGAGGATTGCTCGGCCATGAGGAGGGTCTGTCTGGTCAGGAGGATCTCTTCAGTTCTGAGTAGGGGTGTGGGCGCTGCAGTCGCTCGACTCCGCCCATCGTCTCGCCGCGTGGCGATCCCCGAATCGTGAAGGCACTCGCGTCACATACCGCCGCTATTGTCCTTATCCTGCTCTTCGCACTTGAGCTGCGGGCTCAGAGCGACGAAGAATGCCAGGACGGGCGGATCGCCAGTATCCAAATCATCACAGAACCCATCTTCGCCGAGGGCGCGGCGGACAGCGTCAACGGTGCGCTTTCCAAGGTATACGCAGCCGCCAATTGGCTGCACATAGAGACTCGCGAAACGTTCGTCCGGCGCGAGCTCCTGTTCAGAGAGGGGGACTGTGCGGAACGGCTGCCCCTGACGGAGAGCGAGCGAATCTTGCGTGGATTTCGTTTTCTGGAAGCGGCGAGCGTCGAGTCGACCCAGCGGCCGGACGGTGATGTAGACGTGACGGTAACGACCAAAGACGACTGGTCGTTGCGACTCGAGCCTCGATTCAACTTCGGCGGTGGCTTCGCCGTAACGGGTATCAAGGTAGGTGACTCGAATCTCGACGGTCGGGGCAGGTTGGTGGAGCTGTCGTACATCCTCCGCTCGGGACAAGATGATGTCCTGCTCAGCTACTTCGATCCGCAGTTCTTGATGACCCGCTGGGACTTTTCCCTGGGCGTGCTTCGTGGAGGGGCCGGCTGGACGGTCGGTCAGGCGGTTGCTTTTCCCTTCATCGGTCTCGTGGGCAGGAAGGCGGCGTTTCAGAACGCCCTGTACAGCGAGCGGGAGTTTCGCTACGTCGTAGGGGATTCGAAAGAGAGCACAACAGAGCTGCTCTTACCAACCCTTCAGAAGACCTTCGGCCTGGGCGGAGGGCTTCGGACCCGGCCTTCTCTTCTGGGAAGGTCCACGAGACTCTGGTCGTCCGGCCTGTCCTTGTCCTACGAGGATACGAGGTACAGTTCCAGCGTTTTTGAGGACAGCACTTTCCTGTCCTCGCCGGGCGTCGCGGAGGCGATCGGGGGCGCGACATCCGCTTCGGTGTTACCGCGGAACTCTCTGCGTCTCAACGTCCTGGGTGGGGTGCGCTGGCTGGATTACGTCAAGCGCGAGGGAGTGAGCACGCTGAGGGCAGTGGAGGACATCGCGCTGGGAGCTTCAGCGGATGTGCTCGTGGGTGCAGCGCCCGAATGGTTCGGGCTAGAAGATTCGCACGTCTTGTTGGGGTTCGATCTCTATGGCGGAACGCGGGTGCGCGGCAACTGGTTTTCGGCGCTGCGGATGAACGCGGAAGCTCGCCGTGACTTGGATACGGGAAAGTGGAGAGATAGATATGCGGCTTTTCTGTGGACCAACTTCTGGGTCGTAAGCTCGCGCAGCACCAACGAGCTCACGGCTAGCTACAGCGCGGGTTGGAAGACGACCGTTCCCTTCCAATTAACGCTTGGCGGACCTTACCGCCTGGGGGGATATTCCCTGGACCGATTCCCTAGCGGTGCACGGGCGGTTTTACGGTTGGAAAATCGTTACAATCTCACGAGGCTCGGTAAACTCATCGACTTCGGCAGTGTAGTCTTCTTCGACTTGGGCGAGGCGTGGTCGAATGGAGCGCTCTTCGGGGTCGACTCGGGCCTGCGAGCTTCGGCTGGGATCGGCCTTCGGTTTGCCGTGCCCGCCGGTAGCCGGCAGACCTATCGACTGCAGATCGGGATCCCTCTCGACGACGGGGTCAACTTCGGCGATTTCGTTTTCTCACTCAGCATCGACCGTCTCCTGAGGGTGGAGACCGATTTGATAGACCCGCAGCTGGCCCGGAGTCGCGATCCCGCGATTCGTTCCGCGGGCCGATTCCTGAAGTGAGCGTGGAAGCTGGTGTTGTTCTTGGGCGACTTGGCTTCTCCGTGCGGGCTTGTTCATTGTGGGTGCACCCGGAACCCGGCCCAGATGATTGCGGGAACCGGCGCAGTGTGCAAAGGTTTGTAGCATGTGGAGTGGATGACGCGTGAGGCGAGATGACTCTTCAGCAAGGATGCGTAGGATGAAGACGGCCACGATCCCTGTCATCGCGGTGCTGGCATCGCTGTTCGCCGGCCATCCGGCGTCGGCGCAGAGTTTCGATCATGCGATTCTCGACACGGTACTAACAGGATTCGTCCAAGCCGGCCGCGTCGACTACGCTGCCCTCAAGGTGGGCAGAGCAGGGTTAGATCGCTACTTGAGTCAGGTGGCGTCGGTCAGTGAGGCGGAATTCACTTCGTGGCCTGAGGCGGAGCGCATCGCGTACCTAATCAATGCTTACAATGCATATGTTCTCGAGACGGTCATCGACAACTATCCAATAAAGAGGAGTGGCTTCTTCAAGAAGCTCACGTCGCCTAAACGGTTCAGCTTCCCCGACAACTCGGTCCGCCACATCGACGGCGTCTTCGACGGAATCACCCACGCGGTTGCCGGCAAAGAGATGACGCTTGACGGCATCGAGCACGGTGTGTTGCGGGCCGAATACAACGAGCCTCGGATCCACTTCGCGTTGGTATGTGCAGCCGTGAGTTGTCCGTCGCTGCGCGAAGAAGCCTTTCGCGGTGATCGTCTCGACGAACAGCTCGATGACCAGGGCCGCACCTTCCTCAACGACCCGCGTTTCAACCGCTTTGAGTCCGAGGGGAGAGAGGTGTATCTGTCGAAGATCTTCGATTGGTTCGGCGATGACTTCCGTCAGTTCGCCTCCGCGACCGGTTACCAGGACGACGAAACGGTGAACGGAGTGCTGACCTTCGTTTCACGTTATCTGATCGAGAGGGTGGGCGAATTCCTCGAGAGCGGAGACTATCGAGTCCAATTCCTGAGCTACGATTGGACTCTCAACGACCAGGCGGTCGCTGCGGCGACACAGTGAGCCGCCGGCGTCCGGCGAGTCGGCTCAGCCTGACCTACCTTACAGCACTCGCCAGCGCCATCTCCATCGCTTACGTGGCTCGGCCGTGTTCAGCGCAGGAGATCGTGCTGCGGCCGCCGACGGCCGGTGTGCAGGAGCGCGGCGACTGGAATGGGCCACGGGTCACGCAGCTCGTGAGCCGAGCCATCGAACGTCGGGCCAGTTGGGCGAGCGATGACAGGCTCCAAGACTACCGGGCACACGCGCGCGGCCACATCTACTTTCTCTACGACCTAGGTCGGAACGCCGACCGCCATTTGGTCAAGGCCGATCAGCTCGCCCTCGATCTCTACTGGCGCACCCCGGATCGGACTCGACAGATCATCGTCGGACGCAAAGAAGAGAAGGCCCTGCCCACTAACATTCGTTATCACCTCGACCACCTCACCGTGGTCATGGACAACTTTGGTGATCGTATCTACATGGGTGAGGGCGCTGAGGTCAGAGATGCGCTACACCCGGCGGCGCCGGGTGCGCTGGACTTCTACGAGTATCGACTTACCGACTCCCTGACGCTGGTGTTACCCGAGCGGGATGTTCAGGTCTACAAGGCGGAGCTCAGGCCTCGGAATTCCGCTCAGCCCGGCCTGGTGGGTGCGATCTATCTCGACCGGGCAACCGCGGACATCGTCCGAATGGAGTTCACCTTTACGGCCGCTTCCTACATCGACGACACGCTCGACTACATCAACGTGCATTTGGAGAACGCGATGTGGGAGGGCCGCTACTGGCTGCCCTATCGCCAGGGTATCGAGCTGCGGCGCGAGGTGGGTCTCATCAACTTCCCCGCCGGCGGCATCATCAGGGCCGAGTTCGCTATCGGCGGCTACCGCTTCAACACCAGCTTTCCCGATGTGGTTTTTCGGGGTCCCCGCGTCAGCGCGCTACCGGCATCCGCTCGCGAGTCGTACGAGTTCCAAGAGGGGCTGTACGATGCTCTAGACCCGGAGGTCGCTACCGCGCCGCCATCGTTGGAGGAAATCCGCCGGGAAGCCACGCGTATCGTTTCGGAAGACTACCTGCGGCAAGCGAGAGGTCTGAAGCTGGCGGTGCCCGGGGTGTCTTCGGTCTTCCGTTTCCGGCGGGCCGAGGGTCTGTACCTGGGTCCGGGTGTCGGTCGTGACTATCCGAGCGGCAGCCTCGGTGTGTTGGGCGGCTACTCGTTCGGAGCGAGCCGCTGGCAGGCGCTAGCGAAAGTAGAAACGACGGTCGCTGGGCGTTACGAGGTCGAGCTGGCCGGCTATTACAACCGCGTGGCGGACGTTTCGATCTGGCAGCCGAGTTCGGGGATCATCGCCACGCTCTCGGCACTCATCGACGGTGAAGACCACCGAGAGCCTTACTGGGCCAGCGGCGGTCGGCTGACGGTAGGCCAGGCCTGGGGCCGGGCACGGGCGAGGATCTCGCTGGGGTTCGAGGACTGGGAGGCCGCGCAGCTGACTGCCACGAAGACGATCGATCGCGGCTATCGTGAGGTGCGCGAGCCAGGCGACTTCACCGGCATCGAGCTCGCGCACCTCACGATCGCGGCTATCGTGAGGTGCGCGAGCTCGATGCCGGTGAAGTCGCCTGGCTCGCGTTTCAATTCGACGGCCGACCCGTGGGCGCGGTGGAGACGGTGGGCGGCGCGTCGTGGGACACGCGTCTCGAGGGCGCCACCCGCCAGGTAGCCGGCGATTTCGAGTACGTGCAACTCGCCCTGCGGGTTGGGCAACTGTGGCCGGACCTGGTGGCCGGGACCGGCCTTCGCCTGAGCGCCGCCGCCGGTGCGGTCGGTGGCGGCACCATCCCGGCTCAACGGCTGTTCGCGGCCGGTGGCCGGGGCACCGTTCGCGGTTATTCCTTTCACCGGTTCGTCGGAAACCTGTACGGCGCGGTGGGGCTCGAGCTCGCGCGCCGGTTCTGGTACCCCTACGTGTCCATCGATCTCTTTGCGGACATGGGTTGGGTGGGCATCGAGGGGAACGGAGCAGCCGCGGCGGTGGCTGGGTGGAATCGCGTCGGTGAGCGAGCCGGCGCGACCCGTGGCCCGCTGATCGGTGTGGGAGCCGGTGTTGGTCTGGTGTTCGACATTCTGTGGGTCGAGCTGGCCCGAGGGGTGAGACAGGGTGGCAACTGGGAGCTCATTGTAAGGGTGAGGTCCGAGTTCTGGCCCTGGTTGTGAAACCCTTACACGGCCTTCGTCTCGTACCAATTGCGGCCGACACCCATATCGACGGCAATCGGCACATCGAGATCCAGCGCTCCCTCCATCTCACGCTTCACGAGAGCCGTGACCCTCTCGGTGTCATCCGGATGGACTTCGAAGAGTAGCTCGTCGTGCACCTGAAGGATCATCCGGCTGCGGTCGCCGTGCTGGCCCAATTTCCGATGAATGTTGATCATCGCCAACTTGATGAGATCCGCGGCGGTGCCTTGGATCGGTGAGTTCGTGGCGACGCGCTCGCCGAAGCCGCGAATATTGGGGTTCTTCGAGTTCAATTCTGGGATATAGCGGCGTCTTCCGAACAGGGTCTCCACATAGCCCTCATCGCGGGCAAGCTCGACCTGACGGTCGAGGTACTCTCGAATGGCGGGGAAGCGCGTGAAATAATTGTCGATGAACGCGCGCGCTTGTGTGACGCTGATGCCTAATTGACGTGCCAACGCCATCGGGCCCTGCCCGTATATCGTCGCAAAGTTCACTGTCTTTGCCTGCCCGCGCATCGCTGGCGTCACAGCCTCCGGCTTGGCATTGAAGATCAGCGCAGCTGTTTCCCTGTGAACGTCACGGCCCGCGTTGAAAGCTTCGACGAACGCCGGATCGCCGGACAGATGGGCCAAGATGCGCAACTCGATCTGCGAGTAATCGGCGCCCAAGAATCTCAGTCCGGGCCCGGGCACGAACCCTTTCCTTATTTCGGCGCCGAGCGTTGTGCGTATCGGGATGTTCTGGAGGTTGGGGTCAGAGCTGGAGAGACGTCCCGTCGAGGCCACCGTCTGATTGAACGACGTGTGGATGCGGTCGTTCTCATCGGCCAAGGCCGGGAGCGCGTCCACGTACGTCGATTTCAGCTTCGCCAGCTCCCGGAACTCGATGATCAAGCGGGGCAACTGATGCCCCTCGGCCGCGAGCTCCTCCAGAACTTCGGCGTCAGTAGAGGGGCCCGTCTTCGTCCGCTTCTTCACCGGTAGGCCCATCCGGTCGAAGAGCACCTCGCGAAGCTGGATCGGCGAATTGATGTTGAGCTCGCGACCCGACAGCTTGTAGATCTCCTCCTCGACCAGCTCAAGTTCGCTCTGCAGGCGCTCACCCATTGCGGCAAAGAACTCGCGATCGATAGCGACGCCGGCCTCCTCCATATCAGCCAGCACCGGCATCAACGGCATCTCGACTTCGTCGAACAGTTGCCTCAGTCCGTAGTCGTCCAGCTGTCGTGTGAGCCGCTCATCCACGCGAAGCGCGAAATCCGCGCGTTCGGCCGAGAAGCGCGCAGCCGCCGCGACCTCGACGTGCGAGAAAGGGATTGCTGATTTGCCTTTGCCGCAAACCTCCTCGTACGCGGTCAGCTTCTGCCCGAACTCCTCCAGCACGAGCGTCTCTAGGTCGTGCTGACGCCGGCCGGGGTCGAGGCAGTAGGACTCGATCATCACGTCTCTAATGGCTCCAGCCAACTCTAGGCCAGCGGATCGCAGCACCGGTAGGCAGCTCTTGAGATCGTGGCCGATCACCTCGACGCGATCGTCGCGGAGCAACGACGCCAGAAGTTTTAGCGCGGCCGATCCGATCGCGGACAGATTGTCTGCGGCCTCGTCGCTCGAGTCGCCGAGGGCTAGCTCTCCCGGCGGAGTCGCCAGATGGTTGAGTGGCAGGTAGACCGCGCGGCCGGGCTGAGCTGCGAGACTCAGGCCCACAAGATCGGCTCGGCCTGTGGTCGTTTTAGCCGTGCGCACGTCGACGGCAAACCGACCGCGCTTCTGCGCGTCCTGGACCAACCGTTGTAAGCGGCTAACGTCGTTGACGGTTTCGTAACCGGGCTCTGGCACCTCTTTGTGAGGCTTGGCCGGCCCTTCCGGAGCGTACTCGCGTACGAGCGAGTGGAACTCGAGCTCTAGGAACAGGTCACGCAGCGCCTCGCGATTCGGCTCGCCGACCGTGAGGTCATCGAGGTTGAGCTCGATGGGGAGATCGGTGCGAATGGTGACGAGATCCTTGGATAAGCGCGCTTCAGCGGCGTGCTGCTTCAAGGCCTCCCGCGGGCGTTTCTGGGAAAGGCCGTCCGCGTGGTCGAGGATGTCCTCGAGTGAGCCGTACTGCCCGATCAGTTGCACAGCAGTCTTGGGGCCGATACCACGAACGCCCGGGATGTTGTCGGAGGAATCGCCGACCAGGGCCAGGTAGTCGGTGACATGCTGGGGTGGCACTCCAAGCCGCGCGGCGGCGTTCGTGGGATCCACCAACTCGGCTTCAACGGCTGCTGGGCCGCCGCGGCCCGGATTCAACAGAGCGACCCCTTCGTCGATGAGCTGGTAGAAATCCTTGTCCCCGGAGACGATGATCGCTTGCAGGCCCGAGTCGTTGACCTGTCGTGCGAGTGTGCCGATGACGTCATCGGCCTCGTAGCCTTCCAACTCGATCACGGGGATGTTGAACGCGGCGAGAATCTGACGAATCCGGCGCATAGCGGTGTCGAAATCTTCTTGAAGTGTTTCGTCGAGCTTCTCTCGAGTCGCCTTGTAGTCTTCGTAGATCTCGTGCCGGAACGTATCCGTGCCACCCGCGTCGAAGATGAAGCCGAGGAAGTCAGGTCGCTGCTCGGCCAGGGTTTTCTTTATGAACTGCGCGACGCCCCAGGGCGCGGACGTATTCTCGCCGTGCGAAGTGCGGAGAGGTCGGCTGATCATCGCGTAGAACGCCCGGTAGACCAGGGCGTGGCCGTCCACCAGAAAGACTTTCGGGGTCTCTGCTCTTGCCATGTGTTGGGAATATGCCGGTTCGCGAGGACGGCGCCTAGTGGCGGCCTCGAGTGCCACGGGCCATACGAAAACTCGCCCGGACTTTAGGTCCGGGCGAGTGTCGGAACTGCCGCTGCATTTAGTAGTCGAGGGCTATACGCGCTGGACGTTGGCAGCCTGTAGCCCTTTGTCTGTCTGTCGGAGCTCGAACTCGACCTCCTGGCCTTCGGCGAGTGTCTTGAATCCCTCCATGTTGATCGACGAAAAGTGTACGAAGATGTCCTCTGCTCCCTCGGGTTGCTCAATGAAACCGTAGCCCTTGGCATCATTGAACCACTTGATCCGCCCTTTGGCCATACGACTACTACCTCCTGCAGTGGGTGAATACTATTGGCGAGACGCGCCCATACTACGAGGAGGTTTGGGAACTGTCAACCGAAGAGATGCAGTGGGACTCCGACCGTTACTCGGCCTCGGCTGCGGGCTCGAACGCGCCGTAAAGCTGGCGATAAATCCAGTAGTGGGTCTGCACGTTGCGCACGTAGCTTCGGGTCTCCGACAGCGGAATGCGTTCCGCGAAAAGCTCGGCATCGGCCTGGTACTCGGGTCTCTGGCGCCAGCGGCGCGCGCGGGTCGGGCCGGCGTTGTAGGCGATGAGCGCGATCTGCAATTCGCCGTAGCGGCGTTGCAAGTCGGCGAAGTAGGCGGTGCCGAGATGAACGTTTGTTTCCGGATGGAAAAGCAGCTCGTCCCTGTAGTCGCCGATGCCCATCCTACCCGCCCACCAACGACCGGTCGCCGGCATCAGTTGCAGCAGGCCGCGTGCTCCGGCACGCGAGACGACCTCTGGCTCGAATGCCGATTCTTGCCGGGCGATCGCGGCGACGAGGTAGGGATCGAGCCGCTGAGCGCGTGACTCGGCGGCGATGATATCCCTGAAGGCGAGGGGGTAAACAGCCTGGAGAACGCTGGCACTCCAGACTCCGCGCAGTCGGGCGTGGGCGCGCCAGCCGAGCTTGACTGCGTCCTGGCCGAATCCGCGCGCGGCGAGTTCCTGCGCGAGCCCGAGCATCTCAGCCGGTTTGTCTGGAATGGGGTTGATAATCGTCTCGAGAACCGACTGCGCCTCTTCGGCCAGCCCGGCACTCCGCAGCAATCGGACGATATCGAACTGCTGGCGGGTCTCGGCGTCGACCGGAACGGGCTCGGGTCCGGGTCGAAGCTGTTCCCAGGGATCGATTCCCGCCCGCTGGGCGGAGAGGAAGCCGTAATACCCGAAGGGATCGCGGGAGTGCACGACTTGGAAGAGGCGCTCGGCCTCAGCGATTCGATCGGCCCCGCCTTCCGCCAGCCGTGCCCTTGCGGCCCAGTACGTTGTACTGATCTTCAGATCGCTCCAGCGACTCGCTCGGCGAAGTCGATCGAAGCTCTTGCGCGCACCGGCGTAGTCGCCGTCGAGAAAGTCGAGGATTCCGAGCCGGTATCTGGCGAGGGATGCCGTTTTCGATCCGTTGTAGCGCTGGGCGACCTCCTCGTATATCGCGCGGGCACGCTCGGTGTCCCCAGCGCTCTCGTAGAGATCACCCAGCAGCGAGAGTGAGCGGAGCGCCGCCCCGGTGCCCGGGTAGGCATCGGCGACGTCTTGCATGCGAGCCCGCCCCTCCCTTCGCCATCCACGCCGATAAGTGGCGCGCGCTGCGATGTACTCGGCCTGGGCCTTCCGCGAGCGATCTGTGTCTGAAGCAATCAGTTGCTCCAGTTGATCGACGGCGGCGAAGTGAGAGCCGCCACGATACAAGAGCTCACCGATCTTGAGTTGAAGCTTCTGCCGTTCACCACTGGATACATCGCTCAGCTCGAGGTAGAGCGCGTAGTGTTGGGCGGCCTCGAGCGGCGCACCAGATCTCTCGAAGGCGAGTCCGAGTTGCTGATGGTCCTCAGCCCGGAGGTCAGGGAGCTCCGAAAGTAGCTCGGCAGCCTCACGGGCGCGGCGTGTGTCGAGGCGAATCGCCGTTCTGAGCGTGCCGCTGGCCGCTGCGGTGTCGCCTTGCTCCAGATGGATCGTCGCTACACGGGCACGTAGCTCCGCCGAACGATATCGTGCATCTGGGGCGTCCGCCGCCTCCAGCAGCCTCCTCAACGCCTGTTCTCTGTCTCCCGCCTGTTCGTAGGCTGTAACCATGGCCAGGTTGCGCCGATAGGACGGTGCGGCGATCGCCTCGTCCAGTAGCTGGCGCACGGCTGCCGTGTCTCCCAATGGCGCGAGGCCTTCTGCGGCACGCATGGCGGCATAAGGCCTAATCTCGGGAACGAGATCCGCGGCTCTGACGTAAGCTGCCGCCGCTTCCCGGCCGTCGCCCAAGTTGTTCAGGGCTCGGGCCAGGCCGATCTCAGCGAGCACCCGGGGTAACCGCTCGACGGAGTATTCGAGGAAGATTCGGTAGTTCTCAATGGCCGGCTGGTTCTGGCCCGTTTCCAGTTGGGCCCGGGCCAGCAGCGCTCGCCCTTCGCCCAACCGTGTGAGATCGAGCCACTCTGCCAACTCCAAGCGGCGAACGACGGCCGCCCAGGCTCCACGGCCCCCGTCGGCCCGGGCCGCCAGCAGCGATGCGGCCGGACTCCCGCGTTCACTGCGATCGAGGTTGCGCAGGAGTCGCGAGGCATACCAATGCCGCCCCTGGTCCAGGGCCAGGGCCACGGCCTCGAGGGGATCGTCGCGTGGCGGCTCCTCCGCCCAGGCGGGCAGCGGGGCGGCGACGATCAGGCAGCAGGCGATATGTAGTCCGTAACGGCGCATAATTGTCCGCTTTATTACATGGCGGGCTGTACCACTGTCAATGGGCGAGCGACTTAGGAGTAGAGAGCCTGGACCGCTTCGCGGAACGCCCGGCGCGATTCGACGGTCAGCCGGAAAGCCCCGGTGGCGGTCGAGTCGGTGAAGACGAGACGCAACTCGAAATCCAGTGACTTGTCATACACCCAGACCTGACTCTGCTCCTGCACCTGCCCGGAGTCGAGGTGGCGCATCACCTCGTCAGGGGGGCCAAAGGTGATATACACCGCACCGCGATCTGTGAGCCACCCCGCAGTTCCTGCCTCGCCGAAGCGGTCATTCGCCTCGGCAATCCTGCGAAAGTACAGCTCGAAGAACTCGTTCTCGTCCGTCTCCGGAACGGGGTCCTTCTGTTTCCAAAACGCCTGCAACTGGTGTGCCCGTTCCCCGGGAGGGGTGCTGAGCAGGCTGTCGAGGGCGGCGGGTGTCGCGGCATATCGCAAGAAGCTCATGGCTTGCTGATAGTCGGTGACCACCCAAGTCGGAGTGAGTGCAACGATTAGGGCCGTCGGGTCGGAGGTCGTCGACGCGCCGAGCTGGGAACGGAGCGAGAGTGTGCCGGGCGGTAGCCTGTCGGGCTTTAGGGAAACCGTCGCCGAGCGAAGTTGGCCCGGGTCCGGTCGAAAGTTCACAGTGTCGGTCGTGATGACCTGTCCTTCCAAGCGGGTCTCGAGGACCAGGAGATCGGCGTCCGCGGCGGCGCCCTCGGTGTAGATCAGCAGTTCGGAGTGTCCGAAGGCAACGGTGGCTCTGGGGTTGATGATGAGCGAGGGTAGCGAGTCTCGGACTTCGCGTGGAGTGGCGCGGTGGACGATGAGGGGCGCGGTGACGAATGGCGGCTGAAAACGGGGTACGTGCAGTTCGGTATGGGCGGTCATGCCTTCGGCAGAGGCAAGGTCGCGGACGGCGATTCGAGCCGGGTAGTCCCCGGGTTCGAGTGCGAGGAACGCTTGGAAAACCACGCTTTCATCCCGACGGGACGTCTCGCGGAAGCTGCGAACGCGGACTTCCTGGGTTTCGTCGAGTTGAGCGGCGGGGGCCGCGCTGTCGCCCACGACGATCTCGACGCCATAGCGGGCCACAAAGAGTTGTTGGTCGCGGCGAAACTTGAGTGCTGCGTTCGGCAGGCTGAGAGCGAAGACGCCGTAAGTGCTGTCGGCGGGACCGGGCAGGTAGGCGACGTTGCCGACGGCTGGAAAGCGGGGCTCACCGACGAGGAATCCGAGTCCTCTGTACACGCCGAGGGGATTAGGTACCGGTTCCGTCTCGGTGACGATTTCGCTGGGCGAAGGCTGGCCCGTAGTACCCGCTGGCCCGCAGGCGGCAGCCAGCCGGGCCAAGGCGACGAGCGCCAGCAAAAAAGGGCCACCTCGGCGGTGGCCCTTCTTGCGCAATTTTGGCTCAGGTCCAGGACTCACACGGTCCGTGTCTTCGCTTCGATTTCGTGGAGCGCGTCGATCATCTTCTGCGCGCTTTCCTCCATCTCGATCACCATGCGGTCGATCTGAGTGACGAAGTAATTGTGCGCGATGTTAATCGGGATCGCGATGGTGAGTCCGCTGGCTGTGGTGATCAGAGCGACCTTAATACCGCCGGCCACGGTGGTCGCCTCGACTTCGCCGGCCAACTCGATGGCTTGGAAGGCCTGGATCATCCCGATCACCGTTCCCAGGAAGCCGGTGAGCGGCGCGACGTTCGCCAGCGTCGCGAGCCAGACCAGTCCGCGCTCCAAGCCGGCCAGCTCGATCAATCCGGCGTTCTCGATCGCCTTCATCACCCGCTCGGTTCCCTCTTCCTGGCGACGCAGGCCGGCAGCCAGAATGGCGGCGGCGGGCGCCTTCGACTCTTGGCAGACCCGCATGCCCTCCTGAATTCGGTGCTCGGCGAGCAGCTGATCGGTTTCCGCCAGCAATTTCCGGTTCCGGCCGGCCTTGATCTGAAGGTCGATGAACTTCCAGACGATGATGACGGCGCCAGCTAGCGCGAAGAACGCCAGCGGGTACATCATGAAGCCGCCGTCCTTGAAGGTCTGGACCAAGTCCAGCTGTTGCCCTTGGCCGAGGGCCTGAACCGCCGCGATTGCGGACAGCAATGTACCGCTCAACTTGAACCTCCTGAGCCTGACAGCGGCCTGCTCAACGCCACCGTGAGATTTGAGCCCTTATAGGTCGGGGAAATAGCGGTTGGTAACCTAGAGAACGGCCTGTAGACTTGTCAAGACTGCGAGCCACCCGCGCCTGCGGGGGCTCTAATCTTGTGACACGCCGCCAGCCCGCCCCCCATTTGCCGCTCCAAACGCGGGCTCTCCGACCGGCAAACATCATCGACGTCCGGGTGGGGGCAACGGGGGTGGAATCGGCAGCCCGGCGGGGGGCTGGCGGAGCTCGCCACGTCACCCAACAAGGCGATCCGCCGGCCGGACCTGCCGCGTTTGGGATCCGGGACCGCCGAGAGCAGCGTCTGAGTGTACGGATGGGCGGCTCCTCGGAAGAGTTCGTCCGCGTCGTCGAGCTCCACGATCCGACCCAGGTACATGACGGCCACCCGGTTCGCCACGTGCCGAACCACCGACAGGTCGTGGGTGATGAACAGGTAGGTCAACTCGAATCGCTGCTGCAGTTCCGCCAGCAGGTTGAGCACCTGGGCCTGGACCGAGACGTCCAGCGCCGAAACCGGCTCATCGGCGACGATGAACTCGGGCTCCACGGCCAGCGCTCGGGCGATGCCGATACGTTGGCGCTGACCGCCCGAAAACTCATGCGGGTATTTCGCCTCGGCATCGGTGTGGAGGCCGACGGCGTCCAGTAGCTCGACGACGCGCCGATTCGCGTCGCTGCCCGTGGCGATCCCGTGCGCGCTCAGCACCTCCCGGATCATCCCGCCCACAGTCATCCGCGGATTGAGTGAGCCGAAGGGATCCTGAAAGACGAGCTGGGCTCGGCGCCGGAAACGGCGGAGTCCGGCATGGTTCAGTTGGGCGATGTCCTGGCCGTCGAAGGCCACCTGGCCGCCGCTGGGCTCGAGCAGTCGCAGGATCAGTCTTCCCGTCGTGGTCTTCCCGCAACCCGACTCGCCCACCAGAGCGAGGGTCTCACCGCGCCGGATCTCGAACGACACACCATCGACGGCGCGAACGTAGCCGGTCGTCTTACCGAAGACGCCGCGGCGAATCGGGAAGTGTTTCTCGAGCTCAGCGACGACGACCAGAGGTGAATTCACGGGCTCGCCTCCCCCAGCGGTGTCGTGCCGGTCGAGGCGCGCCGAGTCGGGTCGTCCTGCAACCAACAGCGGCAAGTGCGACCGGCGACTATCAGCGGTGGGGCATCGTCTCGGCAGCGGTCCCAGGCGTGGGGGCAGCGAGGGTGGAAGCGGCAGCCGGCGGGCCAGCTTTTCGGGTTGGGAACGCTCCCAGGTATGACAGCGAGTCGTGGCTGTCTGCGGCCCAAGCGGGGAAGGGCTTCGAGTAGACCTTCGGTATAGGGATGTGAGGGGCGCTCGAAGACCTCCGCCGCCGTACCGCCCTCGACGGCCTGGCCCGCATACATGACCAGGACACGGTCGGCGATCTGCGAGACGACTCCGAGGTCGTGGCTGACGAAGATGAGGGCCATCCCGAGGCGCGCCTGGAGGTCCGAAAGCAGGTCGAGGATCTCCGCTTGGATGGTGACGTCGAGCGCCGTGGTGGGTTCGTCGGCGATGACGACGCCGGGTTCGCAGGCGAGCGCCATGGCGATCATGGCGCGCTGCCGCATCCCCCCGGAGAATTCGTGCGGGTAATCTGTCACCCGGGCGGCGGGGTCCGGAATACCGACCAGCTCGAGCATCTCGATTGCTCTGGCGCGGGCCGCGCGCTTGTTCGTGGCCTGGTGAGCCCGGATGGTCTCTGAGATCTGGTTGCCGATGGTGTAGACCGGGTTGAGGCTGGTCATCGGTTCCTGGAAAACCATCGAGATGTCGTTGCCGCGGATCTTCTGCATCTCTTTATCTGGAACCTGAATCAAGTCGCGATCGCGGAAGAGAACGCGACTACCGGCTTCGATGACACCGGGCACCTCGACGAGCCGCAAAATGGATAGACACGCTATCGTCTTGTCGAAGCTCAAGCCGTCGACCGCGCGGACCACTCCGTCTTCCGTATGGAAGTAGGTGCGAAGGTTCTCGACGCTCAGGACGATGTCGCTCACGTGCGTATCCTCAGCCTGGGATCGAGAGCATCGCGCAGTCCGTCGCCCACGAGATTGAACGCAACCACCGTCAGCACGATAGCGAGCCCGGGGAAGGTCGAGACCCACCAGGCCGTCACCATGAACTCGCGGCCATCGTTGATCATGTTGCCCCAGGACGGGGTCGGCGGCTGCACGCCGAAACCGAGAAACGACAGGCCGGCCTCGATGAGGATGATGTTGCCGAGACCCAGCGTGGCGGCCACGATCACGGGCCCCATCACGTTGGGAATGATGTGGCGGAAGATGATACGCGGCGCGCCAAGTCCGAGCACGCGTGCCGCCTGGATGAAGTCACGCTCACGCAGCGATAGGACCTCGCCGCGAACGATACGGGCCGTAGATGGCCACAGCGTCAAGCCGAGCACGGCGATGACCAGCGAGATGGAGGGCTCGAACAGCGCGATGACGGCGATCAAGAGCACGAGGCGCGGGAACGAGATGAGCATATCGACGAAGCGCATCAGAATGGTATCGACCACGCCACCGAAGTAGCCGGCGACCGCCCCGATCAGCGTGCCCAGCGTGATCGAGATGGCGATAGCTATGAACCCGATGGCCAGGCTTATGCGCGCACCGAAGAGAACGCGAGTCAAGACATCGCGCCCGAAGCGATCGGTTCCCATGAGGTGATCGAGGGAAGGCGGCAAGTGCCGCGTGGCCGCTACGTCGCCGATCGCGATCGGGTCGTGCGGCGTCAGGTACGCGCCAAGCAGGGTGGCAACATACAAGAACGCCATGAGATAGAGGCCGAGCAGCGCCGCACGGTTCTTCTTGAACTCGCGCCAAGCCAGCGTCCATTGGGATTGGCTTCCCTCCACGACCCCGGCGCCCATGGCCGTTGCAGCGCCCAGCTTCCAGACCAGTGCGAGACCTGCGATGAGTGTGAACAGCGCGAGCCAGTAATCGATGCGGCCGGCGGTGAAGGTCGCCCAGACCCGGTCGAAGGCGAAAACGAGTACCGCGACCAGAAAGAGCGTCGCCATCAGCAGCGAGAGCCCAAGCAACCGCTCACCGCGCCGCAGCTGAGTCAGCCCGGGAACGAGCGCCGCGAGGCGACGGCGCTTGCCTGCTCCGCTCGCGTCATTCATAGCGGATCCTCGGATCGACCACCGCGTAGAGCAGGTCGGCGAGCAGATTGGCCATGACGACCATCACGGCGAACGCGAAGGTCGTGGCCATCACCACGGGGTAGTCGCGCTGGTAGATGGCGTCGACGATGACCTTGCCCATACCTGGCCAGGCGAAGACGACTTCCACGAGTACGGCGCCGCTGAAGAGGAACGGCAAGTACAAGCCGAGCAGGGTGATGATCGGCAGGAGCGCGTTCTTTAAGGCATGTTTGAGTATGACGGAGCGCTCGGGCAGCCCCTTGGCTCGCGCGGTGCGGATGTAGTCCTGGCGAACGACCTCGAGCATCGAGCTGCGCATGTAGCGCGAGACGCTCGCCGCCGACGAGACGCCCAACGCAATGGAGGGCAGCACGAGGTGGTGGAGTCGGTCGCTGAGCTTACCCCAGCCGCCGAGTAGATCGTAACTCACGCTGGTCATGCCGGAGGCGGGAAATCGCAAGGCGTCGGGCCACCAGTCGACCTGATATACCTTGTAGGCGAAGATCAAGATGAGCATGAGGCCCAGCCAGAAGCTGGGCATCGAGTAGATGAACAGCGCCCCAAGCGTGAGCAGGTTGTCGAGCAGGGAGTACTGGCGCACCGCCTGCACGATGCCGAGCACGATCCCGATTCCGAAGATGAGCAGGATGGCGGTCCCGCTAAGGATTAGCGTATTGGGGATTCGCTCGCTGAGAATGGCGGTGACGGGGCGGTTCTGGGTGAGGCTGACACCAAAGTCCCCCGTCAGGAAGCTTTTCATCCACTTCAGGTACTGGATGTGGATCGGCTGATCCAACCCCCAGTTCTGGCGCATCTGATCGAGCACTTCCGGGGAGACGCCAGGGCGCATGAACATCGCCGTAGGGTCGCCGGGCGCGGCGTGCATGACGAGAAAGACCAGTGTGAGGATCCCCAGGAGGAGTGGGATCGCCTGAAGGAGGCGGCGGATGATGTATGCGGTCATCGACGGCGACTCGCCGGCTCGATCCACCAGTCCTTGGCGTTAATGAAATCGCCGCGGATGTCCATCTCGACGTTCCTGACGCTCTCACGCACGGCGTTGGCGCGCACATCGTAATAGAGGAACGTGTAGGGCTGATCCTGCTGCATGATCTGTTGATACTCACGCCAGAGCGGGATCGCCGCGGCGCGATCCTCGATCACGACCACTTGCTCCAGAATCTCATCGACCCGTGGATTGCAATAGCCTGCCCACTGGAAAGCGCCGTCGAGCTCGGAGCACGCGAAGAGCCTGCGGTCATCGAGATTGAAGTCGGCACCCCAGCCCAGCACGAACGCGTCGAAGCGCCTTTCGGAGCCGGTGATGTCCGCGCGCATACTCTGTGCTTCCTGCGCCCGCACGCGGACTTCGACGCCGACCTGCGCCAGATTCGCCTGAACCAGCGTCATGATATCCTCGCGCGCCGGGTTGCCGGCGTTGGTCTTCAGCTCGAAGGAGGCCGGCAGGCCAGCGCTCTCACGTACGCCGTCGCCGTCGCGATCGACCCAACCGGCGGCGTCCAGAAGGGCGGCGGCGCTGTCGGGATCGTAGGGGAGCGGCTGGAGGTCGGCGTCGTACGCCCAATGGAAAGGCGGAATCGGCCCCTTGGCCGTTTGCCCGAGCCCTTGTTGGACCACGTCGACGATTTCCTGGCGGTTGATAGCGAGGGTCAAGGCGCGGCGAACCCGGGCGTCCTGGAAGAAGGGCAGTCTTTCATTCCAGTTAATGAACGCGTAGCTGCGATTCGGATACGTGATCAGTCGAGCCGCGGGTTGTGCTCTCACCTCTTCGAGCTGCGAAGGTGCGACGATGAGGTACACGTCCACCTCGCCGGTGAGAAATTCGGCCAGTCGGGTGGTCGGCTCCCCGATGTGCCGGTAAACCAGTCGGTCCACGTAGGGCCGGCCCCCTAACGCCTCGGGGAAGTCGGGGTTCGCCTCGAACACCCAACGGTCACCGGCGCGGTGCTCGACGAAGCGAAACGGCCCGTTGCCCAAAGGCGCCACGGAACCGAAGCGATGTTCGCGCAGGTCGGCCGGCGGCACTTCGCCGAGAATGTGCGCGGGCAGCGGGGCCGTCGTGCGCCAGGGATCCATGAAGCCCGGATGTTTTTGCAGTCCGAAGCTGATCGTGAACGAATCCAGGACGGTAGCGGAGGTGTAGAGCGCGAAGCGCGATGCACGGGGGTATGCGGTCGCGGGATCCTTGATGCGGTCGAAGGTGAACTTCACGTCGTACGCTGTAGTCGGCACACCATCGTGCCACGCGACGTCGTCGCGGAGGTAGAACGTCAGCACCATGTCATCTCCGCTGATGACCGTGTCCCAACGCTCGGCGAGATAGGGAACGGGCTCGAGCTTGTCGTTGTACTCGATCAACGGCGTGAAGAGAATGTGGTCTTGAAGTTCCTGCGAGATGTCGTCCGTGCTCGCCAGCTGGTTCAGCGAGTGCGCTTCCATCAGCGAGGCAACGACGACCGTGCCGCCGTAACGGAGGGAGTCGGGTAGGCCGTCGGCGTCCGCAGCCGGATCTCGAACATCTCCACACGCCGTGAGCGCCAGGGAGCACGCCCAGGCCGCGACGAGGATTCTACTCATAACTTTAG
>JBDHAI010000002.1:0-33252 GCA_039588155.1 Gemmatimonadota bacterium
GGGATCGCCAACCCGGAAGCTCTGGTCGAACGCGGAGGAGATCGTGGGCGTGCCGGCGGCGGTGATCTCGATCGTCTTGTCGTCGGTGGCGCTGACCGCGTCGTCGTTGTAGACCTCGAGCTCCAGGTTGTCTGTGGAAGAGGTCGCAGTGAAACTCACAAACCTCAGGTCCGAGACCGTGATCGTGTCGCCCACGGCGAAGTCCGTGGTCACGTCTATGACCAGCGTCTTGCCGGCGTCTTCATAGCTCACCGTGCTCGACGCCTTCCCAGCAGCGTTCCCACCGGTCGTAGCTGCGAGATCCGCGGTATCCCAGCCCATGTTGAAGCTCGCCGGGATGCGGACGCGGATGTCGTTGACAGCGGTGATGGTAGCCGGCGCGGCGTCGCTAACGGTGATAGCACTGATAGCCGTTGCGGCTTTGCCAACCCAGAAGGTTTGACTACTTGCTGACGAAAGCCGGAGCTCGGCTTCTTGGGTGCCGAACGTTATAAAACCATCGGTCATCGACGCGTGTTGGGCGGCGATCCAGTTCGCGGAACGGGGCAGGTTTGAGATCCGGACTTCATCAATGAAACCGAACCATGGGGTGTCGGGATCTGAGCTGGCGTCGTTTTCCTGAGCACCGATCAGGACATCGTTATTGTCCGTGGTGATGGTGGTAGCGAGCCCGGTGACCTGAGCTACTTCACCGCCGTTGGCGTACAGGAACATCCCGTCGCCGTCGCGCACGCCTGCGATGTAACGCCATTGGTCAGCGGGGGTCATACCGGCACCCTCGAGCACACTGCCCGCTACCATCGCTAGGTTGTTCGGCGCGTTGTACCTGGAGGCCAGAACGTAACTGTCGGAGGTTGAGTTTCCTTCCTGGCGGCCAACGACCACCATCCACTCACCTGTCGCGCCCGTTCGTCTGACCCAAGCCTCCATCGTCAGCTGCGTTCCAGTGATAGACAGTTCGTCGCTGCCGTTGCTCGCAATCCTCACGTTGTCAATGTTCGGGGGGCCGTTCCCGTCGAAGTACAGGCCGTCGCCGATTTGGCCGGGTTGGAGGTTGCCAGCATCCATGTTGAGCGGATCGCCGTGGTTCGCGAATGGAGACGCGTCGCGCATGGATCCGGCGCCGCCAGCGGGGTTCTGGTTCAGGTGCCAGACTCCCACGTAGCCGTTGGTCCAAACCGCAACCCCGTTTTGCCCGTCCGGTGCGCTGGCGTTTCCGGACGTGCCGGACTCATTCCACGACTCGATCTCGTGGGCCAGCACCGTGCCGTCGGTGTCGACGAAGCGAAGATCCTCGCCATTGTCCTGCACTTGTGTGTAGTCGATCCGCGTGCCGTCCAGCACAACCAGAACCGGGAAATCGACCAGGTTCTCGCCCTGCGAGAGATTGTCGAAGGTGAGCTTGCGCCTGAATTGCCAGTCGGGGTCGTACCAACCCTGGCCCAGGGCTTCGCCTGGGAAGGACAACAACAACAACAGGCCGGTTGTCAGACAGACAGCGGTGCTCTTCAATGCTCTCCTCATCACTGCTCGACGTGCCAACGTCTCGCCTCCGGCTGGAGACCTCACGGCCCCGCAACGCTGCACCCACAGCGCTTGCAGGACATCGTCCCCGCGTAATGCATGGTGTGTGCCCCTAGCCCGAACCGAGCTAAGTCGTTAGTTCGTTGAAGGTTACGGCAGGAGTATTGCAATTAGCCCGCCACAAAGTCCCCATATGGTAACGAGGTGGGTAACGGCGGGGAGTGTGAAGGCGGAGAAGAACCGTATTCAATAATACTATCACACTGCCCGGAAGTCACCTGCCGGGGCGAACGGGGTCTCTATTCGAGTAGCCCGTACTTCTTGCGTTTCTCCCAGAGGTTCTTGCGCGAGATGCCCAGGACTTCGGCGGCGCGCTGGACGCTGCCGTCGCAGTCGGCGAGGGTGTGGCGGATGTATTCGCGCTCGGCGTCGACCAGAGTGCCGCCCTTGGAAATGGGGAAGGCGTCGCCGTTCGCCGCCCGCTGGGCGGCCACTTCGATGGCACCCAGCTCGGGGAGATCGGACTCGAGGAGCTCGTCGCCGTCGGCGAAGATCATCGCCCGCTCGATCACGTTGCGCAGCTCGCGCACGTTGCCCGGCCACTCCCACGCCTGCATCACCTTCAGCGCCTCCGCGCTGATGCGGCCGACTTTCTTGCGGAACTCGCGGTTGAACAGATCGCGGAAGTGCTCGGCCAAAGCCGGCAGGTCCTCCTTGATCTCCCGCAGCGGTGGCAGGGCGTGGGTGGCGACGCTGATCCGATAGTACAGGTCGGCGCGGAACACTTCCTCGCGGACCAGCGCTTCCAGATTACGGTTGGTGGCGGTGATGATGCGCTGGCTGACCTCGATCTCCTCGGTGCCGCCCAGCCGCCGGAAGCGCCGGGACTCGAGGAAATTCAGCAGCTTGGCCTGCAGTTCCCGTGAAAGGTCGCCGATCTCGTCCAGGAACAGCGTGCCGCCGTTAGCCACCTCGATCAGGCCCCGCTTCGATTCCCGGGCATCGGTGAAGGCGCCCTTTTGATAGCCGAAGAGTTCCGCCTCGAGGAGCTGCGATGGCAGGGCGGAGCAGTTGATCTCGACGAAACGCCCGGGCGAATGCGGGCTCGAGTAGTGGATGGTCTGCGCCACCAGGTTCTTGCCGGTGCCGCTCTCGCCGAGCAGCAGCACGGTGGGGCGCGGGATCTCGGCGACGCGCCGCACGAAGGCCCGCACCTCCTCGACTCGGGGGTGCTCGCCGAGGATGGCCCGAACCGAGAACTCTTCTTGTCTGACCTGCTGGATCGAGGCCGCCTCCTCGCGCAGCGGCCGCTCCTCCAGCGCCCGGTCGAGCAGCGTGGTCAGCTCTTCCATGTTGACGGGCTTGGTCAGGTACTCGTTGGCGCCGGCCTTGAGGGCCTCGATGGCGCTATCCATGTCGGCGTGGGCGGTGAGCACGAAGATCGGTAGGTAGGGGTCGGATTGGCGGAGCCGGCCCGCCACCTCGATGCCGCTGAGGTCCGGCATGACCAGGTCGGTGATGACGGCGTCCGGCGGCTCCTCGGCGCGACGGTCCTGGAGCTCCTGGTAGGAAGCGAAGACCTCGTTACGGAAACGCCCGGATTTGCCGAGGTTCGCGGCCAGCAGTTTCGCGTAAGTGACGTCGTCGTCGAGGATGTAGACTTTCGCTAGCATCAGTGCAATATTTAACGCCGGCTGCGGAGTAACAAGCCTGGCTCTCCCCCTGGACCACCGCCTCTAGCGCCAGTCAGCGTATGACCAGCTCGTTCCAAGTGGTCCTGATCGACGACGATCCGGACCTCAGAAAGCTCGTGCAACTCACCCTCGAGTTCACGGCCGGGTGGGAGGTCACCACGGCGGCCAACGGTGGCGAGGGGATCGAAGCGATCCGGAGGGTCAAACCTGACGTGGCAGTCGTCGACTTCATGATGCCCGAGATGGACGGCTACGAAGTCTGCCGGCGTCTGAAGCAGGACCCGGAGACAGCGGATATACCCGTCGTCTTCCTGACGGCACGCAAAGAGCTGGACGAGGTGAAGGTCGCTGAGATCGGTGCCCGTGGTGTGGTGGTGAAACCGTTCGAGCCGGGGGAGCTGGCGGAGCGGCTGCTCGAACTGTGTGGAGGGGAGGTTTAGAGTGTCCCGTGAATACGCCGAGGATTTCTTGGGCGAGGACGAGCTGCTAGCGGAGATCTTTCGCGAGTTTCGCCAGGGCTTGCCGGAGCGCGTCGAACAGATCCGCGCCTCGTTGGAGGTGCTGGCTGAAGGCTACGACCGACAGGCGGCGGAGCTCTTCTACCGGACCGCGCACACTCTGAAGGGAACGGCCCCGTCTTTCGGGGCGCATGAGCTGGTCGAGCCCGCGACGGTGCTGACCGAGGTCGGCAAGCGCTGGTACGAAGAGGGCTCTGTGAATCTGGCGGAGCTCGCGGCGGTGCGGGGCGATCTGGAGCTCTTGAACGCCGCGGTCGAGCGCTACGCCTCCGGTTCTGAGGGCGACGCCTCCGAATGAGAACGGAGGAAACGTCTCGCAGTAATTGGGCGGCGCGGCTCGAGGTCGTGGGAGAGCTGGCCTCGCTCATCAACACGACGTTCGATCTCGATGAGATTTTCCGCACGGCGATCCTGAAAATCCGGCGTGTCATCGAGTTCCGGCGTGCCAGCGTCGTGCTCGTATCCGAGGATCGCGACTACTATACCCTCCATACGCTCTATGATGCCGCTCGTGGCGGTTTCATGGCGCGCGAAGAGAGATATCCGCTGGATCGTGGCCTGACGGGCCAGGCGATACTGACGGGAGAAGCACTCCGTGTCGACGCCTTCACGGGCACGGAAGGGATACGCGCGGCGGAAGAGGGGAAGGTCTCGGCGCTCATCGTTCCCATCCACCTCGACAACAGGGTCATCGGTGCCCTCAATTTCGGCGCCCAGGAGATGGCGCGGTACGAGGAAGAGGATCTCGAGCTCGCCGTTCTGCTGGCACGACAGATCGCCACGTCGCTGCACAACTCGAAACTGCTCTCCACAATCCGGCGCCAGCGCGAAGAGCTGGAGGAACAACACGCGCACGTCTCGTCGGAGCGCGCACGCCTGGAGGCTCTCATCGATGCCAGCGATGCCGCCATCCTGATGGTGAGTGGCGATCGCGTGACCTACGCCAACCACCCCATGGCCGAGTTGCTCGGCCTCCCGCGCGAGGTGATTCAGAGCGCGCCACTGGAGGAGATCAATCGCGTCCTAGCGCGCTCGCTGCTGGATTCGTCGGCTTTGGCTGCGCAAACGGCGGCGCTGCGCAGTGGGGACGCCGCCCTTCGTGATCGCGTGGAGTTCCAGTTCCCGCGCCGACTGGTGTGCGAGCGCACGGTAGCGGCAGTGCGCGGCGCTGACCGCAGGGTCCTGGGACACCTCGTGCTCTACCGCGACGTGACTACGGAGGCGGCGGCGGCCGCTGCCAAGAGCGAGTTCGTCTCCATCGTCAGCCATGAGCTACGGACCCCGCTCACTTCCGTTAAGACGTCGCTCGACTTGCTGCTCAAGGGCGCGGCCGGCCCGATCTCTGAGGGTACGCGCGACCTTCTCGATATCGCATTACGCAACCTCGACCGGCTGATTCGACTCGTGGATGACCTCCTCGACCTGTCGCGGATCGAGGCCGGCCGGGTCGAGTTCAAGCTGCAGCCGGTATCGCTGGAGGATGCCACGAGCCGAGCGGTCGACGCGGTCGAGGCGTTCGCGAGAGAACGAGGTGTGCAGATACAGGTCGAAAGGGCGGATGGGGACGCGATGATCTCCGCCGATCCCGATCGACTACAGCAAGTCATCGTCAACCTTCTGTCGAACGCCATCAAGTTCTCGCCGACGGGCGGACGGGTCGGGCTTCGCTGGTGGAAGCAGAGCGATTATGCCGTGCTCGAGATCTCCGATGAGGGGCAAGGGATACCGGCCGAGCGGCTTGAGGAGATCTTCGACAAGTTCCGCCAACTCGAGCAGTCGGCGACACGTAAGGTCGGCGGTGCCGGGCTGGGACTCGCGATCAGCCGTTCGATCGTCGACCAGTTGGGCGGTGATCTCTGGGCCGAGAGCGCCGTGGGCCTCGGGTCGAAATTCTTCGTCCGTCTGCGGCTGACGAGTGGGCAGCCGGAAGCGCAAGACCTCGGAGCGGCGGTCGCGGCGACTCCAGGAACCCTGCTGCTGGTGGAGAGCGATACCGACCGGCAGCGGCTCTTCAAGGCGCAGTTCGAGAGCGAGGGCTGGCAGGTGGTCGTCTCCTCCCGCGGCGAGGAAGGGTTGGACCTGGCGTTGGCCCGGGGCCCCGACCTCATCCTCACCGGCGTCGAACTCGAGGACATGCACGGCCTCGATTTCGTGCAGCGGCTCCGCGCGTCGCCGACCTGTGTCGCGACGCCGACGCTGCTCGTCGGTCCCGGTGGCGACCCGAGACAGGCTGTCTCCTACGGCGCCGACGGCTGGGTTGTGGGAGACACCGATGGGCTGATGGCGGAAGTCGCGCGACTCAGCTCGGCGCCGGGCCGCCGCGTGGTGCTGATCATCGAAGACGACCCTGCCGTCCGCATGGGGTTGGCCCGCGGCTTGAGACGGGCCGGCTACGCCTGCATCGAGGCGGCCAGCGGCGAAGCCGGGATGGTCGTCGCGCGCCAGCGCACGCCCGACTTGGTCATGACCGATGTTCAGATACCGGGCATGGATGGCCTGATGGTGCTGCGTGAGTTCCGCGCGGACCCCACGCTGGCGGGTGTGCCCGCCATCGTGATCACCGGCCACGCCGCGCCCGATCTGGTCGAGGCCATCAAATCCCTGGGAGCGAATTTCCTCCCCAAACCGTTCGGCACCTCCACGGTGCTCAGAGAGGTCGGAAAGCTCATCGGCGCTCAGGCGGAAGCCGATCCGGCAGCTGGCTAACGGGATTTGTCCTGCCGATTGAGAAGTCATCTGGCATCAGTTATCAGTAATCAGTTATCAGTGATCAGTCGGATCGCTGCCGGCTGTATGGGCAGATTACGCCTACTGACCACTGAATACTGACTACTGATTACTCCTCAAGAAGCTGGATCTCGAGAACAGAGGATAGAATGGACCCAATCGTAGAGTGCGTGCCGAACTTCTCCGAGGGTCGTAACGACGCGGTCATCAAGGAGATCAGCGACGTCATCGATAACGTCGCGGGCGTAACGCTGCTGGACGTCGATCCCGGGCGGGATACGAATCGCACCGTGGTGACCTTTGTCGGCGCGCCGGCCGCCGTCTCCGAGGCGGCGTTCCGCGCCGTGAAACGTGCCTCCGAGGTCATCGACATGCGGCAGCACCACGGTGCCCACCCGCGGTTCGGGGCCACCGACGTCTGTCCCTTCGTGCCAGTGTCTGGAGTGACGATGGAGGAGTGCGTGGAGATCGCCCGGCAGGTGGGCCGGCGGATCGGCGACGAGCTGGAGATCCCCGTGTTCCTCTACGAGCATGCCGCGGGTCGGCCCGAGCGCAGAAACCTGGCGAAGGTGCGGGCGGGAGAGTACGAGGGTCTTCGCGAAAAGCTCAAAGATCCCGAATGGAAGCCCGACTTCGGACCCGCAGCCTTCAACCCGAAGGCCGGCGCCACCGCCGTCGGCGCGCGGGAGTTCCTCATCGCCTACAACATCAATCTCAACACCACCGACCGGCGCTACGCGAACGAGATCGCCTACGTGTTGCGAGAGCGGGGCCGCTGGAAGCGGAGTGGTAATACCGAGCCGTTCTACTATAAGGGCGACGTCGTCCGCTTTCCCGAGGATGGGACGTACCCGTGCGGGCCGTGTGACTTCGTCGGCGACTCCTTCGAGGCGTTGGCGAGGCACTACGAGGAGGCGCACGGCGGCGACCTCTCCAAGCGTTACGAAGACCTGGGTATCGATCCCGTGCATCCCACAGGACCGGTGTTCACCGATGGGATGTTCACCGAGGTCAAGGCCATCGGTTGGGTGATCGACGACTATCAACGCGCCCAGATCAGCATGAACCTCACCAACTACAAGGTGAGCCCGCCCCACGAGGTCCTCGAAGCCGCCAGGGAAGAGGCCCGCAAACGGGGGATCGCGATCACCGGCTCCGAGATCGTCGGCGTCATACCTTTCGATGCCATGCGTCAGGCGGCGCTCTTCTATCTGAAACGGATGGGCAAGTCCAGCGGCCTCCCGGTACGCGATCTGATGGAAACGGCGGTGCAGTCGATGGGCTTGCGCGACGTCGCGCCGTTCGACGTCGACGAGAAGGTTCTCGGATTACCGCGCGTCAATGGCCCGCTCGTCCTCCGGCCGACTTACGATTTCGTGGACGAGGTCTCGCGCGACACGCCCGCCCCCGGCGGCGGCTCCGTCGCGGCGCTGGCCGGCGCCCTGGGCGGCGCGCTGGCGGGCATGGTCGCCAATCTCTCGGTCGGCAAGGGCGAGTTCGACCCGCACTACGCGAAATTGTCCGACCTGGCAGCGCGCGCGCAGGCGATCAAGGACGCGCTGGTCAAAGGCGTAGATGAAGACACGCAGGCGTTCGACCTGGTCATCGAAGCCATGCGTATGCCGAAGGACACGGAAGCGGAGCGCGCCGAGCGCGCCGCCGCCATGGAGGCCGGCTACAAAGCGGCGACGCTCGTGCCGCTGCAGACGGTGAAAGGATGCCGGGACGCGCTATTACTCTGCAAAGAGATGTCGGGGCTGGCGGACCCCGAGATGGTCAGCGACGTGGGGACCGGCGCTCACATGGCCCGGGCCGGCGCCTACGCGGCCGCCTACAACGTGCGCATCAACCTGCGTCACATTTCGGATCCAGACTTCGTCGAGAAGCTGGGCTCTGAGGTCGGCGAGCTGCTCGCCGAGTGCGAGGCGCTGAGCGCGGCGGCGGTCGCGGAGGTGGAGAGGGTGCTTGGGGCGTGATTGGTGGAGAGTGAGTAGTGAGAAGTAATCAGTAATCAGTGATCAGATCGGTGACTGCCCACTTTTTACTATTACTTGGCGCCTCGTACGCTAGACTGAATACTGACTACTGATCACTGATTACTGAAACCGAGTCGCCTCACCAGCTCCGCCAGCCAGATCTTCCACTCATCCACCGCCGCTTCCTCATCCGCGAGGTAACCGATGGCAAGCGTTGTGGGCAGCTCGATCTCGACGGCCTCGCCGCTGGCGTTGGTGGCCGTGATGTGCATCGAGGTTCCGGGTGCGAGCTCCTGGGGCGGCAGCACCGAGTCGATCCGGGCGGCCGAAGCGCCGGGCGGCTGGGCGAATGCGTCCTGTAGTTCCTCCCGAAGCCGGTCCGCGAGCTCTTGTGGGGTCATAACGGCAAACTGGCGTAACCACCTTTTTTTGTCTAGCTTTACGAGGCCGGTTGCCCCCCCCAGGATCCGCCGCTCCAGACCTGACAGCCCCGCTCCTTCACGGTAGTCACCGAGGGGTAGGCCCTGATGAAAAGTCGCACGACCCTCGAGCTGATCGCTCTGCTTACCGCGCTGGCTGGGGAGGCGTTTGTTCTGTATTTCGTCGACAACCCGCCGCTGCGACTCGTACTCGGTCTTCTTCTCCTCGCCGTCATCGTCTGGGCGTCCGCTCGTCTGGGGGTCGTCGACCTGCTGACCCAGTCGCCCGTACGTCCGGTACACGAGCGCCGTTTCGTTCGGCTGCGGTCGCAAGTCCAGAAGCTCCTAGCTGAGATCCGTCGCCTCAATTGGATGGCCGTCGACGCCGAGCGCGGTTTTCGCAGTCGCGAGCAGGCGATGCAGGAGATGGACGCGATCGAGGAGCGTCTGAAGGAGATGATCGCCGAGATTCGGAGCACCGCAGGCCAGATGACCTCGGTGGACAAGACATGAGCCCTAGTTTGCTCGACATCCTGGCTACCGATGCCCGCAGGTATCTGACTCGACTGCGCGAGGGTGTCGATACACCGGGCGGCCCCGACGTCGATGCGATTCGGCGCTCGGCCCGCCGACTCCATCACAGCGCCGTTCTGGCGAATCACGAGCCGCTGATCCACGGCGCTGCCGCGCTGCAAAAGACCGCGGTCCAGATCGTCGCGGGCAAGAGGAAGTGGTCCGAGGAGCTGAGCAACAACGTGACGGCGACGCTATTGGCGCTAGAGGCCGTCGTGGCGGCGCTGCCCGGGCGTGACCCGCAAGCGGAGTCGCTCATGCGCCAGGTCGCGGACCGACTCGTGAGCATGCCGCTGGAGCCGGAGCCGCACGTCGAGGTGGAGCCCGAGGGCCCGGAATGGGAAGCGGCTGCGGAGGGCGAACCGCTGCCAGCCGTAAGCGACCCGAACGACACGGAACCGCTGCTCGCCTCACTGATCAGCGACCTCGGGGCTGCGGTCGAACGACTCGAATCGGACCCCAGAGACCGGGAGCCGCTGAAGCTCATGCTCCGCAAGATCCGCCGGCTCAGGGAGCTGGGTCGCATCGAAGTGCTCTCGGCTCAGGACAAAGCTTTGAACGCGGTAGAAGAGCTGATCCTCCAGATCGCCGACCTGAACGCCACCGTCGGCCCGGGTTACCTGACGGTATTCTCCCATGCGCGCGAGGTGTTGGAGGAGATGCGTGGTAAGAGTGGCGCGATCGCCTCGGTGAACCAAGTCGGCGGCCGCCTGGTCGAGGTCGATCGTTTGAAGGACCAGGTGATGGAGAAAGTGCGCCGCGCGCGCCAGGTGATTTGGGTCAGTGACCTGTTCTTCCCCGAGGGCCCCCACGTCGTCGCCTGTCCGGTCGCCGACCAAAAGGGTGGCGCTGAGGAGTACTTCCTGGGCGAGGCAAAGCAACGAATCGAACGCAGCGAAGACCTGCGCAAGACGATGATCGAGGCGAACACCGAGCAGACTCGGCTGGCCGGAGAATCGCTGTCCCAGACACTTCGCCACCTGCGCGAGCGAGCTGCGGCTTTCGATCACAGCGACTTCGGACGGGTGACCCGCCGGGCCGCCGCCGCGTTGCGTGTTCAACTCGTTCGTCCGCCCAAGCGCCTGAAAGAGCTGGCGGTGGGCCTCGGCGATGTCCTCGCGGCGTTGCAGGCCTACCTCGAAACGACCGATCCAGCGGCTCGCGCCAAGGCGGTCAGCGACGCAGACACCGCGCTGCACCTGGCGGTGTTGGGTGGAGAGCCCGAACTGCCCGCGGAAGTGGCTGCCGCCGACCCGGACGCCGCACTTCAACAAGCGCTGGTGCTCCGGACACGGATTGATGAGCGATTGCAGGGGTTGACCGGCCCCGAGGCCGATCAGCTGAAGGGTGACCTGGAGGAGCTCTTCGAACTGATTTCCCGGCTCGTGTCACACTCCGCTGAGGGGCACTGACGCTGCAGCTAGTTGCCGCCCTCTTCCTCGGCTCGCCTGCGAGCCTCGGCCTTCGCCTTAGCCTCCATCTCGTCCAACATGTCGTCGGCGTCTCTGGCTGGCTGAGACGGCGCCGCTCTTGGCGCGGGCCGAGGCGGCACCGGTTCTCGGGCGGGCGGCGGCTCTGCGCGCTGCGGTGGCTTGGCGGCTGGCTTGGGAATGACGACCTGAGGTTGTGCAGCCTTCTCCTTCGAGGACTCCGCGTCCATCGGTGTCGGCACCCCTGCGGTCTTGCGAATGTCTTCCACCAGGTCGCGCATCTTGGCGGCGATGCGATCCAGTTCGGCCTTGGCGTGCCGTGGCGCCAGCTTACCCTCCCGGCCGTCGACCGCGATCTTGTTCATCTGCCGCACGTGCTCGAGCAGGTTGCCGGTGGACGATCTCAGGTGGCCGTACTTGCGTCGGTCCAGACCCGTGTCCTGCCGTTTGTGAAGCTCGTCGAGGACCGGGTTTTCCACCTCGGCCTCGGGCCGCGACTGAGACCAGAACACCGCTACCAGCATGATGATCGCCGAGACGATGAGGCGCAGGAAGGTGTCTTGTATCCCGATGTTGGCCAGCATCAGCAGGATGATACCGACGCCTACAACCGCCCAGTTCACATTCGCGTCCTGGGGAGATCCTTGCTCGGCCATCGCCGTCTCCTTCGAAGAGTGCAATTTCGACTACAGGCAGGGGCCCTGTGGGGACGCGCGAACTCCATATACTATGCATCCGGGCGCTTTCCGGCGCTAGTGTCGTCCGTAACGTTGCGTCCCGGCCAGAGTTCGGCAGATTCCAGGTGGTGGTAGGTTAGCTCACGGGTTCGGCACCCAGCGGAGGCTGTCATGGCACAGGCAGAGGCCAGCGAGAATCAGGTGATTCGCGTCGCGCTGTGCCAGCGCAACCTGGTGGTCGGCGACATCGAGGGTAACGCCGGGAAGGTCAGGGAAAGCCTTGCGCGAGCCAAAGACGCCGGCGCTGATATCGCGCTCTTCCCCGAGCTCACGATCACTGGCTATCCCCCGGAGGATCTTCTGCTCAAGCCGCACTTCGCCGAGCTGGCGGAGGCGGCCCTTTGCGACCTGGCCTCGGAGGTTCGGGATATCGTGGCGGTCGTCGGCTTCCCGGAGCTGCACGATGACCTGTTCAACACCGCGGCGGTGATCACCGGCGGCGAGATCGCCGCGCGGTACCGCAAGCGTTATCTGCCGAACTACGGGCCCTTCGATGAGCAGCGATACTTCGCACGGGGCGTTGACGCGCTGGTTCTCGACCTGGATGGCGTCAAGGTCGGCGTCACGATATGCGAGGATCTCTGGTACCCAGGCGGCCCGGCGCAGTGGTCGGTCATCGACGGTCGGGCGGACGTTCTCGTGAGCATCTCCGCCTCACCCTACAGTCGCGGCAAAGGCCAACAACGTGAGCGGATGCTGGCGACGCGCTGCGAGGACTACGGGTGTTACCTGGCGTTCTGCAACATGATTGGCGGACAGGACGAGCTCATCTTCGATGGGCACAGCCTGGTGATCGACCCACGTGGAGCCATCTTGGCGCGAGGTCGCCAGTTCGAGGAGGATCAACTGGTGGTCGACCTCGATTTGCGTGGCGTGTCGCGACGGCGCTTACACGACCCACGCTGGCGGCAGCGACCCCCGAGTCGCCGGACACGGGTGGTCGTCACGCCGGTGCGGCGGCCGAGAAGGAAGAAAGCCGCCCTCGAGCCCATTGAGCCGACCGAGCCGCTGGGGTCCGAGGAGGAAGTCTACAAGGCCTTGCTACTGGGCATCTCGGACTACTTCCGCAAGAACGGATTCGAACACGCTGTTCTCGGCCTTTCCGGTGGGATCGACTCGGCGCTCGCTGTCGCCATCGCCGTAGACGCGCTCGGGTCGGAGGCGGTGACCGCCGTCTCGATGCCGTCCCGCTTCACGGCCGATCACAATCGCGAGGACGCGGCCGAGATCGCGAAGCGTCTGGGCGTCGAATTCATGGAGATAGCGATCGATGGCATCTTCGAGTGCTACCTGCATGGCCTCGAGAAAGCGTTCGAAGGCACCCAGCCGAACGTCGCGGAGGAAAACATTCAGGCCCGAATCCGCGGCAACTTCCTGATGGCGCTATCCAACAAGTTCGGCTGGCTCGTTCTCGCCACCGGCAACAAGAGCGAGATGAGCGTAGGCTACGCGACGCTGTACGGCGACATGGCCGGCGGATTCGCCATCCTGAAAGACGTCCCCAAGACGTGGGTCTACCGCCTCGCCGGCTGGCGCAACAGCCAGGATGAGGTCATTCCACAGCGCGTTCTCGAGAAGCCGCCCTCCGCCGAATTGAGCCCCGATCAGTTGGACAGCGATTCGCTTCCTCCTTATGACGTGCTCGATCCGATCATCACGGCCTATGTCGAGGAAGATCGCAGTCCAGAAGAGATCGAGAACCTGGGCTTCCACCGGGCGCTGGTGTTGCGTGTCGTCGAGATGATCGACGGTGCCGAGTACAAGCGGCGGCAGGCGCCACCGGGGATTCGGATCTCACCGCGAGCGTTCGGTAAAGATCGACGCCTGCCGATCACCAACCATTACCGACCCGCGCCCGGGGAAGACTGAGGGCGGCCGGGGCGATGACCGACCTCGAAGCTTACTTCAAGCGCATCATCGAGTTTCCAGCGATCGTGCGGAGGCCAGAGGACGCGAAGTTGCGCGCCCTCGATGAGGGTGGCGCGCGGATATTGGCGGAGGAGGTCTCCGAGTTCCAACGCCTGTTGCTGCTCGAGACGCCCAAGGGCGAGCTCGTCCTGCTGCTGGACGGTGAGATCCAGTTCTACAGCGGCGACGAGCAGCGCTTTCACGAATCGCTGGCCATCGTTCCACTGCTCTTTCACGGCGAGCCGGTACGGCGTGTCGGCGTGATGGGCGGCGGAGACGGTCTGATCGCGCGTGAGCTGCTACGACATTTCGGTGATGAGATCGAGCTGATCAGGATCATCGATATCGATCCGGCCATCACGGAGCTAGCCAGAACCCACCCGCGGCTTCGAGAGTTGAGCGAGGACAGCTTGCTGGATGACCGCGTCGAGGTCATCAACGGCGATGCGCTGACGTATCGCTCCGACGTGCCCTTCGATCTGGTGCTCTGCGATCTACCCGATGCCACGAGCCCCGGCCTGGCGCGACTCTATCACCGAGAGTTCTATGAGCACCTCCGCAGTCAGCTGGTGCCCTCGACCGGGCTGCTCGGCGTCCAGATCGTCTATATCCCACCACTGTTCGATGGCGTGCTAACCACGCTGCGATCCGTCTTCCCCACCGTGAAGGAGTACGCCACCTGGATGTACAGCTTTGTGCGGGCAGGGTTTGCGGTGTGCGGGTCACAACCGCTCGAGCAGGTGCGGGATATCCCCGGCGGCACGCGCCACCTCACATCGGAGGCGCTGCAACAGATGTTCTACTTCGCACCGGACGAGCCGCGTGTGGAAGTTAGGGAGGTGAGCACGGACGAGAACCGTCGGGTCGAGCAATGGTACAGATCGTACCTCCACGACTACTTCGAGGAGCGCATCCTCTATTACTGAAGCACGGGCTGGACTCCGGTCGCCCGCTGCCGACCCGGCCGGTCAACCAACCTGTCCGCGTCCCTGCAGCCCGTGAAGGCGCCGCTCAGCCGGAGCTCAGGCTTCGCGTTCCTGCAAAAACCCCCGATACACGACGTCACTCTCAGACCGATCCGGCTCTAGCCGGTCGACAATGAAGTCGCTCGCGCGCCGAGCCCGCTCGGCGCGTGCGCAACTCACGATGTCGACGGAAGCATATCCGTGTTCCGGGTAGGTGTGGATCGCGAAGTGAGATTCGCGTATCGGCAGGAAGACCGTGAGGCCCTGGCCTGGGTAACGGTAGACGGCCGGCTCGGCCAGTGGGTGAAGCGCGGCCGCGGTCGCGGCGCCCGTCAGGATGTCGCCGATTGCATTTGGGTCGTTCAACGTCTCGGCGTTCACGCCGTACATGTCCAACATGACGTGGGTGAGTACGGCGCTTTCTGCAACTGTTTCGCGTGTAGCCACCTTGGACATTTTCACCCCCCTTCAAGAGCAAAGGTCACGATTTCAGGCGGTGGTGGCCAAGGCCTGACTCGGTAAAAAGGGTCTCTATTAATACATGTTGGAACCGCATTCGCAATGGCCGGCGCCGTCTCGGTGTCGCCTCACACAGACGGCCGGCGGTGGCTATATCGGACGCGCCGGGACATCATACTGCCGATGACCGGTGATAGCGTGGAGACCATTGTCCTGGCCCCTACGGCGTTCAAGGGTACACTGGGGCCTGTGGCGGTGGCTCGGGCGATGTCGGCGGGCGTGGCGGCGGTCTGGCCGCACGCCGAACGAGTCGAGTGCCCGTTGTCCGATGGCGGCAACGGTCTGCTCGATTCGTACGCCGTGCTGCGGGGCGGCGCGGTGGTGGAATCGACGGTGGGCGGGCCGCTGGGTGTGCCGACCCTGGCCCGTTTTCTACTGGACGATCGGACGGCGGTGGTCGAATCTGCGGAGGCTTGTGGCCTCCACCTCGTGCCGCCAGACGGCCTCGATCCCCTTCACGCCACGAGCCGGGGGCTGGGGGAACTGCTCCTGGTTGCGAGGACGGCGGGCGCATCGAAACTCGTACTCGGTTTGGGCGGAAGCGCCACGGTGGACGGCGGGACCGGCATGGCGCGGGCTCTCGGGTGGGGATTCATGGACCCGCAGGGCGGCCGTCTGCCGGAGGGAGGCGGCGCGCTCGACACGCTCGGACGCATCGAGGCCCCGACGAGTCCGTTCGCTGTAGAGGTCGTGGCGCTGTGCGACGTGGCCAACCCGTTGACCGGTCCGCAAGGTGCCGCGCGAGTCTACGGCCCGCAAAAGGGCGCGCGACCCGCTGACGTGGCGCGCCTCGAGGCCGGGCTCGAGCGTCTGGCGGCGGTCATCCACGCGGACCTCGGACTGGCGGCCGCCGAACTTCCCGGCGCCGGCGCCGCAGGCGGCCTGGGCGCGGGGGCGCGGGCGTTTCTGGGCGCGGAGCTGGTCGCCGGCGCGGAATGGATGATGGAGCTTGCGGGATTCCGTGGCCTGTTGCAACGAGCGGACCTGATCGTGACTGGCGAGGGCCGTTACGATGCGCAGAGCGGCATGGGCAAGGTCAGCGGACGAGTGTTGGAGGCCGCGCGTTCCGCCGGAATCCCGGTTCTCCTGGTCGCAGGCCGGGTGGAGGGACCACTCCCTGAGGGCGTCGCGGCGGTGACGGGAGGAGCTGCCCCCCTGAAGGTGGCGGATGTGACGCGTTTGGTGGAGGACGCTTGCCGCTCCCTCGCGAGTGGAGGTAGACTTTGAGGCCCGTGACTAAACTATTTCGTGGTAACCACTGATCGAACTCACGAGTAGAGGATCGATGTCGAACGGCGATCTCATGGAGAAATTGGTCTCGCTGTGTAAGCGGCGGGGCTACGTGTTCCAGTCCTCTGAGATTTACGGTGGGCTGGGCTCTGTCTGGGACTACGGTCCATTGGGTGCGGAGCTCAAGCGCAACATCAAGGATCGCTGGTGGCGTGATATGGTCATCGCGCGTCCCGATATCGAGGGTCTGGATGCGGGTATCCTGATGCACCCGGACGTATGGGTGGCGAGCGGCCACGTGGAGGGGTTCACCGATCCGCTGATCGAGTGCAAGAATTGCCACCGGCGTTTCCGGGCCGACGAAGTCGAAAATCAGTGTCCAAGCTGTGGGGTGAAAGACCAGTTCACGCCACCCCGCATGTTCAACCTGATGTTTCGGACATTCATGGGCCCGGTCGAAGAGGAGGCGGCCCAGATCTACCTGCGGCCGGAGACGGCGCAGGGTATTTACGTCAACTTCCTCAACGTGCTGAACGCCTCCCGGCAGAAGATCCCCTTCGGTATCGCCCAGATCGGAAAGGCGTTTCGCAACGAGATCACGCCGGGGAACTTCATCTTCAGAACTCGGGAGTTCGAGCAGATGGAGATGCAGTTCTTCGTGAAACCGGGCACTGACCAGGAGTGGTTCGACTATTGGAGGCACGAACGGTTGGGATGGGTAAAGTCGCTGGGCATTCGGCCGGAGAAGCTGCGACTCGAACAGCATACGCGCGAGGAGCTCGCCCACTATGCCTACGATGCCTACGACATCCAGTATGAGTTCCCGTTCGGGTGGCAGGAGTTCGAGGGCATCCACAACCGAACCGACTACGATCTTGCCGCGCATCAGAGCCGGTCGGGCAAGAAGCTGGAGTACTTCGACCAGGCGGGGAACGAGCGCTTCGTACCCTACATCATCGAGACCTCGGGCGGTGTCGACCGGCTGACTCTCGTGGTTCTAGCCGACGCCTATCGCGAAGAGGAAGTCGAGGGAGAGGCCCGAGTCGTCTTGAGCCTCCAGCCCAAACTGGCGCCCATCAAGGCGGCGGTCTTTCCTCTAGTTAAGAAGGATGGCATGCCGGAAGTGGCGAAGAAGATCTTCGACGACATACGGCTGTCTTTCCCGAGCTTCTATGACGTGACCGGTTCCATCGGTCGTCGCTATCGTCGCCAGGACGAAGCCGGTACCCCGTACTGCATCACCGTGGACGGCCAGACGCTGGAGGACCAAACGGTCACGGTACGCGACCGCGACACTCTGGCGCAGGATCGTGTCGCGGCCGCGCAGCTCGGGGGCTACCTGACCGAGGTCATCGGGTGAGGGGCCCGGCGTGAGATTGGGCCGGCTCCTCTGGTTCGGCGCTGGGGCCGCGGCGGGCGTCTACTTGATCGACAAGCGGCGGCGAAACCTGGGGACCGAGCCGCCACCGCTGCGCAACTACCGAGGCCGGGCTTTAGAGCCGGTGTTGGTGGAGCTGGCGGGCGGCGAGTGCGTGCCGGTCATCGATACGGGAGAGGGCCCCACGGTCGTGTTGATTCCCGGACTCACGGGTGAAAGCCAGGTCTTCCGTTTCCAGATCGCCGCGCTATCGAAAAGCTATCGCGTCATCGCTCCGAATCTGCGCCGCGAGTTCCCCGACGTGGAGCGCCGCTTCGACCAGTTCGCCCACGATATCGTGACGGTGCTCGATGCGCGCGGCGTGCAGGCGGCCTGTCTGCTCGGTTTGTCGTTCGGTGGGCCTGTGGCCATGCGCTGCGCCACGCTGCATCCCGAGCGGGTTTGGGGATTGATCTTCACCAACACCCTCGCCCGCCTCGATCTCTCGCACGTCGGCCTCAATCGCACGCTGCTGATTCCTGTCGCCCGCTGGACCACGCGATTCGCTCCGGCTTTGCTGACGCGCCGGCTGGCGCAGCTCTGGGGTCGCCTGGGCGTCTGGGTCTTCGATCGCTCGCCCGGCAACGAGCGCGTGATAGAGTATGAGCTGGAAGCGCCGTTGCGGGTGCCGTTGTCCGTGGGCGGCGATCGCATGGAGACCTTCAAGAACTGCGATCTGCGCGATGAGCTGCGTCAGATCGCTCAGCCGGCATTGGTGCTCGTCGGCGCCGCGGACACGTTCACTCCTATCGAATGGCAGCGCGAGATTGCCGAGCTGCTGCCGAACGCGACCTACGTCGAGATTCCCGCTGGCGGGCATCTCAGCCTGATATCCCACGCCGAAACGTTCAACGAAGCGGCGCTCGAGTGGCTCGACGCGCAAAGCGAGCTTGTTGAGGGCACTCGCTCGCGATCCGCTGAAACCGCGTGAGGCTCGGCCGACTTGGCTTCCCGTTCTGAGGTTTTCGCATCCCGCTGGGGGATGATGCTCGCCATGCTCGGCATGGCGGTCGGCACGGGCAACATCTGGCGCTTCCCGCGCATCGTCGCGACCAACGGGGGCGGCAGCTTTCTCTTCGCCTGGGTCGTATTCCTGCTCATGTGGTCGATCCCGCTCATCCTCGTCGAGTTCGCGTTGGGGAAGGCGACACGCTCCGGGACGGTGGGGGCGTTTGGCAAGCTGATCGGAGGCAAGTTCGCCTGGATGGGCACCTGGGTGGGATGGTGCGCCGCCGCCATCATGTTCTACTACAGCGTCGTCATGGGATGGTGCATCCGCTACTTCGTGGCCAGCCTCAGGGGAGAGATCCCCGCCGCCACACCCGGCGCGTTCTGGGAAAGTTTCGCCAGCTCGCCGGGAGCGTTGCTGACCCATGCGGTCGCCATGACGCTGGGCGTACTAGTAGTAGCGCGGGGCGTGCGTGGTATCGAAAAGGCGGCCCGCATCCTGATTCCCAGCTTGATCATCCTCATCGTGGTCCTCGCGCTGCGGGCGCTGACGCTGCCCGGTGCGGTGCGAGGTCTCAACTTCATGTTCACGCCGGATTGGTCGCAGCTGGCCGACTATCGCGTCTGGCTGGCGGCCCTAACGCAGAACGCCTGGGACACGGGTGCGGGCTGGGGCCTCATCCTGACGTACGCCGTGTATATGCGTCGCAACGAGGACACCACGCTCAATGCCTTCACGCTGGGATTCGGGAACAACTCGATGTCGCTGTTGGCGGGGATCATGGTGCTCTGCACGGCCTTCGCCATGCGTCCCGACATCGCCAACGAGATCGTCGGCGCGGGGAACGAGGGGCTGACGTTCATCTGGGTGCCGCAGTTATTCGCGACGATGCCTGGCGGACGGTTCTTCATGGCCCTCTTCTTCCTGGCGCTGGTATTCGCGGCTTGGACGAGCCTGATATCGATGATCGAGCTCGCCACGCGTGTGCTGGCCGACGCGGGTGTTCCGAGGCAGCGTGGCATCTGGTGGGTCGGCATCGTCGGCTTTCTCGCCGGCGTGCCGAGCGCCCTCTCGCTGGGCTTCTTCCGCAACCAGGATTTCGTTTGGGGTGTCGGGCTGATGCTCTCGGGCTTCTTCTTCGCGTTCGCGGTCCTCAAATACGGGGTGCGCCGCTTCCGCCTGGAGCTGATCAACGGACCGGGCTCCGACATGCGGATCGGGCGCTGGTGGGAATGGGCGATCACCCTCTGCCTGGTGGAATCGGTCGTGCTCATCGTCTGGTGGTTCTCCCAGGTGTGGGGAGCAGGTTGGCGGACAGCACTCAACCCGCTCAGCACCTTCAGTATCGGAACGGTTCTACTGCAGTGGGCGATCGTGCTGGTCTTCTTCTGGCTCATCAACCCCTGGTTGTCTCGTCGCTCCGGCGTGGTCGACACGGCAGCGCCGTACAATAACGATCCGGGCTCTCGCTAAGGGGCGTATGGAATCCGAGTCGAGCACGGGCCGCCAAACACCCTATGAGCTGGTGTTCGGCTTGGATGAACTGGCCGAACGGGAGTTCCCAGCCATCGCAGAAGAATCGCAACGGCGTCGCCTCGCCGTCGACAGACCCGATCTCTTCGCCGGGATGGAGCGGGTCGGAGCTCTGCTTCAGCAGCTGGTCCCCGACGCGACCGAGCCGCGGGCGCTCGATCGCTACCTCGAGATCCTCTTTCATGGCTTCAACTTCTGGGCTGCCGATCGACCCTTTTATGCCTTCCAGGCCCCCGCGGTGCGGAGCTTGATCGACGGTCCGCCGGATCTCGGGGCCTGGCGACTGCGGGCTCCCGCCAGCGCCCTCTACGCGGAACTCCCCAAGAACCTCTTTTGGTCGGCCGTCACCGAAGGAGAGCCGCCCGAGCCGATCGAAGGCATCTTCGCCGTCTTGAGCGAGCCCGGGCGTACCGAATCCCAGGCCCACCTGCTATTGGTGTTGGGGATGCGCCCTGATCGGCCCGGCTTCAGCGTGGCGAGTGTGACGACGAGCCTCGAGGCGGCGGCGGACCCGGGCGAGGCGGGGGCGTTCGTTTCGGAGATCCCCGGCGCCGATCTTGCGGAGTTATACTCCCTGCGGCAGCCGTCGGAGGCCGTGCTCCTACTTTCACGACTGCTGTGGTATATCGATGTCTATCCCGAAAGCATCGAACGAGTGAGTGGAGTTTTGACGCCGAAAGACTCGCTTCGCAACCTGCCGACGGGTCTGGACCATTGCCGGGTCCAGCTCGTGGAACGGGACCGCGGATGACGAACGGAATCCGGATCGCGCGCTTTTTCGGCTTCGAGGTTCGCCTCGACTACTCGTGGTTCGTCGTCTTCTTCCTGGTGCTCTGGACGTTCGCCCAGTACGTCTTCCCGGGACAGGTGCCCGGCCGCACTCAGACGGTCTACTTCATCATGGCCGCTGTCGGCGCCTTCCTCTTCTTCGGCTCCGTCCTCATGCATGAATTCGCGCACTCGGCGATGGCGCGCGCCCGAGGCATCGCTGTCGAGGGTATTACGCTTTTCATTTTTGGCGGCATGGCGCGTATCCGCTCGGATGCCGAGAGCCCCAAAGACGAGTTCCTGATCACGATCGTTGGGCCGCTCTCCAGCGCCCTGCTGGGCGTCTTGTTCTTCGCGTTCGCAGCGCTCGGTCGAAACTGGGGCTTTCCAGAGCCAGTCGTCGCCGTGGCCGCCTTCATCGGCCTAATGAACATCGTGCTCGCCGTCTTCAACTTGATTCCTGCCTTCCCTCTGGATGGCGGTCGGCTCTTGCGCTCGCTGGTCTGGTACGTGTCGAAAGATCTGCGCAAAGCAACGCGCTGGGCGTCGTATAGTGGCCGAGCCTTCGGACTTCTGCTGGTCGCATACGGGGTCATCAACTTGTTCCAAGGTCGATTGGTCAACGGCATGTGGCTCATCTTCATCGGCTGGTTCCTGTCGCAGGCTGCGGAGGCGAGCTACCGGCAGTTGATCTTGAAGAGAATACTCGAGGGGGTCCAGGCGTCCGAGGCGATGACGCGCGCGCCGGAGACGGTTCCGCCCGAGCTCACGCTGCGCGACCTGGTCGATAACTACTTCCTGCGGCGCCGCTACAACGCGTTCCCGGTCGAAAACCAGGATGGCGAATTGTTGGGGCTCATCACGTTGAGTCAGGTCAAAGAGGTCGAGCGGGATGACTGGCCGACGACGCCGGTGGGGAGCACCATGACTCGTACTTGCGAGGCAGTGACCGTTCGGCCGCGAGACAACCTCGCCGACGTGCTGACGAAGCTGGAGAGCGCGGGAGTGGGACGGGCACTGGTGGTTGAGAACGGCCGCCTGGAAGGCGTGATTTCACGAAAAGATGTTGCGCAGTGGCTTGATCGCTATCAGAAGCTGCACTAGTTGGCGAGGGTCTCGAATGGTGGTCAGCCGGAGCACGGGCAGGAAGAAGGGCGGTGCGGTGCGAAAGGAGTCGAAGGCGAGACGGCGGGAACGAGCGGGCGAGATCGTCGAGCGACTGACCGCAGCGTACCCGGCGCGTATCGAGCTCGACTTCGGCAACCCGCTGGAGTTGGCGGTGGCGACGATCCTCTCGGCGCAATGCACCGATGCTCGGGTGAACGAAGTCACGAGAACGCTATTCAAGAAGTACAGGACGGCGGAGGACTACGCGGGCGCCGACCCGGAGGAGTTCCAGGAGGAGATCCGTTCGACTGGGTTCTTCAGGAACAAGACCCGCTCGATTCTCGCGTTCGCTCAATCTCTCGTCGAGAAGCACGAGGGTGAGGTTCCAAAGACGATGGACGAGCTGGTCGGATTGTCTGGGATCGGTCGCAAGACGGCCAACGTCATACTGGGATCGGGTTTCGGAATCAACGAAGGGGTTGTCGTCGACACTCACGTCAAGCGTGTGTCCGGCCGCCTGGGGCTGACAACGCAGAGCGATCCCGAGAAAGTCGAGCTTGACTTGATGGATTTGGTACCCAGGGACGAGTGGAACCGCTTCGGGCTACGCATGGTCTTACACGGCCGCTATACGTGCCTGGCGCGTTCGCCGAAGTGCGACGGTTGCCCGCTTGAAGACATTTGTCCCAGTGCTCACGAGCTTTGAGAGCGATGTCGGATTACAGCGAATAACTCGCAAACGATTGTGTATTCATAATAGGAGTTCTTCACATGCAGCCGACTCGAGAGCAAGCGCTCGCCTTGATGCATGAGTACACTCAGAACGAGAATCTGCGACGTCACATGTACGCGGTCGAGGCGGCGATGCGGGCGTACGCGAGGAAGTTCGGTGAAGATGAGGAATACTGGGGCATCACCGGGCTCTTACATGACTTCGATTACGAGCGCTGGCCGAATGACGAGCGAAAGCCCGATGACGAGCACCCCACTAACGGTGTGACGATCCTGCGCGATTTGGGCTATCCTGAGGATATGCTGCAAGCGATCCTCGGACATGCCGTGCACACGGGGGTACCGCGTGAAAGCCAAATGGCGAAGACCCTGTTCGCCGTGGATGAGATCACGGGCTTCCTGACGGCCTGCGCGCTTGTGCGACCGACCGGCCTCACTGACATGAAGGTGAAGTCCGTGAAGAAGAAGCTGAAGGACCCGAGCTTTGCCCGTGGAGTGAACCGGGGTGAAGTTCAACAAGGCGTGGACGAATTGGGTGTCGATTTCTCGGAGCATGTGCAGCTGGTCATCGAAGCGATGCAGCGGATCCAGGACGAGCTGGGTCTGGGAGGCGATCAGGGCAACTAGCCGGATTGGGCCAATATGGCGATCAAGACAATCATCGAGCCTTTTAGGATCAAGGCGGTCGAGCCGATACGCGTGACTACGCGTGAGGAACGTGAGGCCAAGATACGCGAGGCCGCGTACAACGTTTTCTTGCTCCACGCCGACGATGTGCTCATCGATCTGCTGACAGACAGCGGCACCGGGGCGATGAGCTCGGAGCAATGGGCATCGGTTATGCGAGGTGACGAGTCGTACGCAGGTAGTAAGTCGTACTACCGCTTCGAGGAGTCGGTCAAACGGCTTTTTCCCTTCAAGCACATCATACCCACTCACCAGGGTCGGGCCGCCGAACGCATTCTCTTCTCGGTGATGTGTGGCGCAGGGCATGTCGTGCCCAACAACACGCACTTCGACACGACACGCGCCAACATCGAGTACCGCGGCGCGAAAGCTGTCGACCTGCCGTGTCCGGAATCTCGGGAAATCGCCGAGGTGTACCCATTCAAGGGCAATATGGATGTGAAGGCGCTGGAGAGGCTCTTGGTCGACGAAGGTCGGAGTGCCGTGCCTCTCGTGATGATCACGATCACGAATAACTCGGGTGGCGGCCAACCAGTTTCCATGGCAAACGTGCGAGCGGTTTCAGAGGTCTGCCACCGGTTCAGTGTGCCTTTCTATATCGATGCCTGCCGCTTCGCCGAGAACGCCTATTTCATCAAGCAGCGTGAGCCGGGTTGGAAGGAGAAGTCGGTGGCCGAGATCGCCCGCGAGCTGATGTCGTACGCGGATGGCTGCACGATGTCGGCTAAGAAAGATGGGCTCGCGAACATCGGCGGCTTTCTGGCGACGAACAACGGGGAGCTGGCGCGGCAGGAGCAGGACCTTCTGATTCTGACCGAGGGCTACCCGACCTACGGTGGTTTGGCAGGCCGCGATCTCGAAGCGATCGCCACAGGACTCGAGGAAGTCGTTCACGAGGACTACTTGGAATACAGGATCGTGTCCACCGAGTACCTGGGTAAACACATCGCCAGTGAGGGTGTACCGATCGTGCAACCGCCCGGCGGCCACGCCATCTACATCGACGCGGGCGCCTTCCTTCCTCACCTGGAGCCGTTACACTACCCGGGCATCGCACTCGCCGTCGAGCTCTACATCGAGGCAGGGATACGCGCGGTGGAGATCGGAAGCGTGATGTTCGGACAGCGTGACCCGCTCACGGGTGAGGAGAAGTCGGCCGACAAAGAGCTGCTGCGGCTCGCGATCCCGCGGCGAGTGTATACGCAAAGCCATATCGATTACGTTGTGGAGGCAATTCTGGAAGTCTGGAAGCGGCGCGCAAAGATCGGCGGCTATTGTATTACTCAACAGGCCCCGTTCCTTCGTCACTTCACGACTCGGTTCGAAAGGTTGGCCCAGTGAACAGCTCCGCCCTGGTTTCCATGCTGCTGACCTGTGGTTTTGTCTGGGGTGGATTTGTGCTGTTGCTGTCTTATGCGATCCGCAGCGAGAGGAAGAAGACTGGGTTGGAGACCAAGAACCTAGTAGCTAGAGAGAGGTGATCATCATGGCAGATCCGATTATTCCCCGTGAGTTCCGCAGTATGACACGGCGCTCCTTCGGCCGCTCGCTGGCGCTGGTACCGGTCGCGGCGGCGCTGCTGGTTGCGGTGACTCTACCGTTCTCCTGCACCACCGTTACGGACTACGAAGTCGCGGTCCTGAAGAACCCGATCACGGGAAACGTGGCGGATGATTCATATGAACAGAGCCTCTACTTCGCGGCCCCGGCGTTCTTCTGGAAGCAGTACACGGTTTATGATACCCGTGAGATTCAGTGGCCTGCGGGTGCGCAGAGCGAGGTGGCGGAGGCGCTGACGGCGGACCAACTGACGATTTCGGTGGATGCCTCCTACCGCTACCGTGTCGTGCCGGACAAGGTCGTCGAGCTATTCCTCGTGGTCGGCGACATGCGAGCGGTCAATCAATACGTGTACACCACGTACCGAACGGCGCTGCGCGATGCCATCGCCGAGCTGACGGGCACGCAGATCCTGTCCACCGATCGACTGCAGATCGCCGCCAGGGTCGAGGAGTTGATGGACGAAGAGCTGGGCATCAAGGGTATCGAGGTCGTGCGATTCTTTGTCCGTGAGATCCAGCCTCCCCCGGCGGTGCGGCAGGCGATCGAGCTGAAGCTGCAGCGCGAGCAGGAGGTGCAAGCGCAGGTGTACCAGACCGAGATCGTCAAGGAGCAGGCCGAGCAGAAGCGTCAGGAAGCACTGGGCATCCGTGATGCGCAGAATATCATCGGCGAGAGCCTGACGGCGGCCTATCTGTCGTACTACTACATGCAGACGCTGCAGGAGGTGGGTCAGAAAGAAGGCAACGTCATCATCGCGCCCACCGAAGGAGGCAATCTCCTCTTTACCGTACCCAGTGCCGTCCAGCGCGGAGGTGGCCAGTAGCCGAAATCGTCGTCCTTGTGTTCGGGCGCCCTAACTAGAATGATGTAGTAGGGCGCCCGAACGTCATCAGGAGTCGGTAGCATGAAAGCGCTTGTCAGCAAGACGTTCTTGACCGGCATCGCTCTGTTGCTCGCGACTGCGGGCTGTGGCGGCAAGGACGTGTCACCCACCTACGATGTACCCCCGGTCCTGGCCAATCGAGAGGAGATCACCGCGGCAATGAGCGCGGTGGGAGCCGGGTTGGAAACTCGGGTCGTCTTGCAGGTTCGCGTGGACGAGCGGGGCTACGTGCGCGAGGCACAAGTCGCCAAGAGCTCGGGTATCGAGGACCTCGACGCCGCGGCGTTGTGGATCGGGGAGCAGATGCGTTTCGAGCCGGCGCAGCATGAGGGCAAGGCGGTTTCTGCCTGGGTGCAAGTGCCCGTGACTTTCGATATCGTCAAGTACGCGGTCCGCCCGCCGCGGCTGCAGAACGCTGAAGAAGTGGTCGCCGTCATCGCGCGTGACTACACCGATCTGAGGGGCACGGCTCGGTTTAGAGTGCACGTCGGCTCCCAGGGCTGGGCTAGACAGGTCAGAGACTCACGACCCTATGACCGCGAGGTCATGATACCGGGGCGTGAGCTGCTCGACGATCGCATCAAGTTCTGGCCGGCGAACCGCGAGGGCAGGCCGGTCAACCAATGGGTGACGCTCGTCATCGAGTTCGCGGCAGAGCGGTCACGGATCTACATCGACGAATCGGATGCCTAGCCGTTAACCGGGCGGTCGCATGCTGGGCGCGTAGTCGGCCAGGAATTCGATCGCCTGGCGCTCCGCCCAGTAGCGGGGCCGCAAGGGATTGGCGCCGGCCACGAAGCCGGTGTGACCGCCGCGGTCCGTGAACTCGGCATGTAGCCAGGGGGAGCGCTCGACCTGCGCTATAGGCAAAGCTGAAGCTGGAATGAAGGGATCGTCTTTGGCGCTGATGAGCAGCACGGGCCGTCGAATACGATCCAGGTAATTGAGCGAACTGCAGCGGGCCCAGTAATCCTCCGCGTTCTTGAAGCCGTGCAACGGCGCCGTCACCGCATCATCGTACTGCCGCCAGTTTCGAGCTCGACGTATCGCCTCTGCATCGAGCAGGCCCGGGTACTCCTGCGCTATGCTCAGCGCTTTTGGCTTCATCGTGCGCAGGAACGAATACGTATACAGGCGACCCGCCCCGCGCGACATCCTTTCGGCTGCGGCCCTGAGATCGAAGGGCGTCGATATGGCCACCGCTGCACGGACCTCGTCCGGTGCGGACTCGCTTTCCTCGCCCAGCCACTTGAGCACAACGTTAGCACCCAGCGAGATGCCGACCGGAAGAATCGGTACGCCGGGGTCGCGCTTCGCCAGTTCGTCGATGACCCAGCCCAGATCTCCCGTATCGCCCGAGTGGTAGAGCCTGGGCGTGCGATTCAGCGTGCCGCTGCACGACCGAAAGTTGAGTGCCACACCGCGCCAGCCGTGCTCCGCGGCACGAGCCAGGAGTCCACGCACGTACTTCCGTTCGGACGAGCCCTCCAGGCCGTGGGCGACCAATAATTGCGGCGCGGCCAGCGGGCCGTCCATGAAGTCGATATCGAGGAAGTCACCGTCGGGCGTCGTCCAGCGTGCCCGTGTGGTGGGGACCTCGACCGCCCGCCGAAACAGCCGGTTCCAGACCGTCTGTACGTGGCGGCCACGAAGCCACCAGGCGGGTCGATACGACCCGGCCAGGTGTCTTGACTCGCCCCCCGCCGCAGCGCCGGCAGCGGGCTCCCCGCTCTGCGATCCTCTCATCTTACGCTTCGGTTCGAGCTTCTCGAGCCGCCTTGCGGCAACCGTTTCGTGGACCCGCGACGGGCATGCTCGTTGCGAGGCAGGGGAAGAGAAAAGGCCAGTTTCCGAGACGGTCGGCGGCGACCCGGTCGAACGTGACCGCCGGGCACCGCTCGGAATACGGGTTTACTATATTGCGGTGGGTCAGGCGTTTGCGCCAGATTGCACGTGCCCGGCTCATCGCGTTGCTGCCGGCTGTCGCGCCCTGAGCATCAACTTGAACGCATACAACAACTGGCTCCCGCTTTAAGATATGAATATGGACATGAAGGTAGAGCTTGCGCCGGAACTGCTCGCTAAGGCCCTCGAGGCGATCGAGTCGCGTGCCGATCCGGAGATTGCTCCCAGACTCACCTCTTTCGCTCGTGCGATGCTGGCCCGGGCTCCGGCCGACTTCTTCCTAGGACAGACCGACGAAACTCTGCTCGAGATCGTCTTGTCTCATTTCAAGCTCTTGGAGGCCACACCGCCGGACGACGTAGCGGTTCGCGTGCGCCAGCGGGTCGGGTTCGGTCACACTGGAGCGGCCGAGATCATAATCAAAGACCGCCCGTTTGTCGTGGACACACTTCGGCAATTCCTCACGTCGCGCGGCTTCGAGATTCGGCACGAACTGCACCCAATAGTCGTCGTCGACCGGAACGAAGATGGAAGTGTGGCCCAGGTTTTCGACTGGACTGCGGAGGGCGAGAGGTTCTCCATCCCGTACTGCGAGTTCGAGGGGCACTTGGACGAGACAATCGTTAGCGGCTTGGAGGAGGCGCTGCGCGACTGTATGGACGAAGTCCGAGTGGCAACGGACGATTTTCCCGCGATGGTCGCAAAGACCGATGACGTTTGTGAGGAGCTCCGACATGTGGAGCAAAGTCTGCCGGATCGGGCCGCGGAGATCGAGGAGATCGTTGCGTTCCTGCAGTGGCTGAAGGACGAAGATTTCGTCTATTTAGGATATCGTGGCTACGACTTCGTGCAAGATAACAACGGCCAGAAGGTCGTCGCTGTGGACCGCGGATCCGGCCTCGGCATTCTGCGACATGAAGAGCAATCATCAACTTGGGAGCCGACACCGCTGGAGGATTTGCCGCCCGACTTACGTGCCCGCGCAGTTCTCGGCCCAATCCTCATCGTCTCGAAGACCAACTCCGAGGCTCGTGTGCACCGCACGGCGCGCATGGACTACATCGGAATCAAGAAGTTGGCCGAGAATGGCGAAGTGATCGGCGAGCATCGCTTTCTGGGGTTGTTCACTTGGAAAGCCTATTCGGAGTACTCAGGCAACATCCCCATTCTTCGGCACAAGTTGAGCAAGCTCCTCGAGACCGAGAACGTTCTGAAGGGTTCGCACGACTACAGGGCGTTCGTTCAGTTGTTCAACGACATCCCCAAGGAAGAGGTCTTCCTGATGGGTGTCGACGATCTGCGCAAGCAGATTCGGGCGATGATGGCCCCGGAAGACACCGGTGAAATCAATTTGGTGTTCACACCGGACAATCTCGGTCGCGGCGTCATGGTGATGGTCATTCTCCCCAAGCAGAACTACTCGGACGAGGTCAGGGGCCGTCTGCGAAGGGAGATGGCCGAAGTACTGGGTGGCACTGTTCTCAACGATCACCTGTCATTGGGCGAGGGCGATACGGCGCGGATGCACCTGTACATCTCGGCTAACCCGGAGCGTATGCAAGAGATCGATGTTGCGGCGCTTCGCGAGCACGCCGCATCGATCGCGCAGACCTGGCAGCAGCGTCTCAAGGGCGCCCTGGGCGACCGCCACGACGTAGAGTCCGTGCACCGACTCGAGGAGACCTATTTCGACGCGTTCACACCGGAGTACGTAGCTACAACCGATGTGGATACGGCGGTCGAGGACATCGGGCGCTTGGAAGCATTGGAACGCACTGGCCTCATGCAGGTGGCGCTCGAACCGTTCCAGGAGGTCGACCTCGACGCCACAGAGCTTCGTCTCTTTGTGCGACGCGGGACCATGATCCTGGCCGATACTATGCCGATGCTGGAGAACCTGGGTCTACGTGTCATCGAGGCCCAGGCGCTCGACGTCGAGGTGGCAGGCAGGGGCGCCACCATCCACACGTTCGTCGTACAGGGACCGGGTGGCCGACCCCTGGATGGTGAGGGCGCGGGGGGACGACTGAGTGACACGTTAATCGCCGTTCAATCCGACAGGGCGGACAGCGACCGGCTCAATCGACTCGTTGTCACTGCGGACTTGAGCTGGGAAGAGGTGGGTGTCCTGCGAGCCTACTCGGCCTACGCCTTTCAGATCGGTGCCGTCCCCAGCCGGCGTTCCGGGCCGGAATCTCTGCTGGGCTATCCGAATGTCGCGCGCCTGCTGATCAAGGTCTTTCGCGCTAAGTTTGATCCGGATTTCAGCGGTGAGCGCGGCGTTGCCGTGGGTACAGCCACGGCTCGTTTCCTGGACTCGCTTCAGGACGTGGAAAGCATCGGCGACGATTTGAACTTGCGGCGACTTTTGAACCTCGTCGACGCGACCGTTCGGACGAGCTTCTTCCGGAACTCCAAACTGAAGCTGCAGTCGCCGCGGATGACCTTCAAGATCGATTGCGCAGCTGTCGAACAGATGCCCGAGCCGAGGCCGACCCGGGAGATGTTCGTGCACTCCCCTCGGACGGCGGGAGCGCACCTGCGCTTTGGTGCGGTGGCGAGGGGTGGCGTGCGTTGGAGCGAGCGCCCGGACGACTTCCGCACCGAACTGTTGGGGCTCGCCAAGACGCAGCAGGTCAAGAACACCGTGATCGTGCCTGCCGGTGCCAAAGGCGCCTTTTATGTGAGGAAACCGCCCGTGGACCGAGCCGAGCTCGAGCCGGCGGTGCGAGAGTCCTACCGCGAGTACATCGCGGCGCTGCTCGATGTCACCGACAACATCGTGGATGGTAAGGTTGTCCATCCGCCGGCCACCGTCGTGTACGATGATGAAGACCCGTACCTGGTGGTCGCGGCGGACAAGGGCACCGCGGCCTACTCGGATATCGCCAACGAGATCGCAGCCAGTTACGGTTTTTGGCTCGGTGATGCCTTCGCCTCCGGCGGCTCGCACGGCTACGACCACAAGAAGGAAGGGATCACCGCGCGCGGCGCCTGGGAGTGCGTCAAACAGCACTTTCGTGAGATGAATAAGGACGTCTCCAAGGACCCCGTGACCGTCGTCGGCATCGGCGATATGAGCGGCGATGTTTTCGGGAACGGGATGCTGCTGAGCAGAACCCTCAAGCTCGTTGCCGCGTTCGATCACCGACACATTTTCGTCGATCCCGACCCCGACCCCGAGCAGTCCTTCGAGGAACGCTTACGTCTCTTCCAGCTGCCTCGCTCGAGTTGGAAAGACTACGACACAACTCTCATCAGCGAGGCTGGCGGTATATTCCCCCGCGGCGCTAAGGAGATCCAGCTGTCGAAGGTGGCTCGCGACCTGTTCGGACTCGGTGGTCACGCCGTCAACGGCCAGGCGCTGATAAGGGCGATACTGCGCACGCCGGTCGAGCTGTTGTGGAACGGCGGTATCGGTACTTACGTGAAAGCACCGAGCGAGAGCCACGCGGACGTCGGCGATTCGAGCAACGACGCCGTTCGAATCGACGCTAACGAGCTGGGCGCCCGGGTCGTTGGAGAAGGCGGCAACCTAGGTCTGACCCAGCTGGCCAGAATAGAACATGCACTGGTCGGCGGCCGACTCAACACCGACGCGGTGGACAACTCCGGCGGCGTGGATATGTCCGACCACGAGGTCAACCTGAAGATCTTGCTGGGCAGCCTGATGGAGCGGGGCGAGTTGTCGATGGACGAGCGAAACGCACTGCTCGTTGACATGACCGAGGCGGTCGTCGAGATGGTCTTGGCGAACAACCGCTCGCAGGGTCGGGCGTTGAGCTTGGAGCAGCTGCGAGCCGCCGATCGCCTCAGCGATTTTCGGGACGCCTCCTATTTCCTCGAGCAGCGCGTGGGCCTCAAGCGCGCGCAAGAGTTCTTACCGGGCTGGGGTCGGTTGCAGGCGCGGCAAGAAAGCGGCAAGAGCCTGACGCGACCCGAGCTGGCCGTGCTCATGGCCTACAGCAAGCTCCACCTGAAGCGCGAGATCCTCAGGTCGACGTTGCCGGACGACCCGGCGCTCGCGAAGCTGCTGCGCGCCTATTTCCCGCCAGCGGTCGCAGAGCGCGTCTCCGAGAGCGATCTCCGCGGCCATCGCTTGCAGCGAGAGGTCATCGCGACGGTGCTGACCAACCGCCTAATCGATTTGATGGGAAGCACCTTCATACCGCGAGTGACACGCGATACGGGAGCGAAGCCGGCCGCCGTCGCACGCGGCTGGTTCGTGGCCGCGGAGATCGCCGGCACGAACGAGCTGATGGATTGGGTGAGCAGTCATCGGGATCGATTGTCCGCTGAGCGCGAAGGTCGTTGGCTGCTGGCTCTCGAGGTTGTCCTGGAGCGAACGGTGAGATGGGCAGTAGAGAATCTGCCAGAAGATGCGGAGGTTGGCAGGGCGATCGAGCAGTTCAAGCAGCCCATCGACGAGCTCTGCCGGATCCTGCCTTCGATCACTTCGGGATCTCAGCACGAAATGTTCGAGCAAGTCCTCGAAGAGCTGAAAGGGGCCGGCCAGCCGTCCGAGGCGGCAGAGAGGATCGCCGCGCTTCAGTTCTTGGGTGATCTGATGGCGGCAACGCGAATCGCCGCCGACCTGGGCCGCCCGGCCGCGGACGTCGGGCGGGTCTACTTCGCTCTGTCCGATGAGGTCGATTTCGCGTTGCTGCTCGAGCTTCTGGACCTGGCCCCGGGCGAGGACGAGTGGGAGCAGCGGGCTGCGCAGGGTCTAATGCAGGACCTCGGCCAGGCGCGTCGCAACCTCACACTTGCCGTGTTGGCTGCCGGCGCCATGAACGCGCCGGCCGATGAGAAGCTGGCCACATTTCGTGAGCGGCACGCCAGCCGCCTTAACGCGATGCGTGAGGTGCTGGAGGAGCTGCTTGTATCCGACAACGTCAACCTCGCGGCGCTGACGGTTGCGACTCGAGAGGCCGTCCGCCACTCGATGGCGATTCTGGATAGTCGCCGCTGAGGCGATTGGAGGCTTAATGTCGAAGAAGAAGCGGGGGAATCCGGACGGCTGGGATGTCACGACCCGAGTGATCCATTCCGCGACGGGTGAGCCAGTGTACACAGACGCTGGCGGCGGTGCCGCGGTTCAGGCACCTATCTGGCAAACGTCGACCTTCGAGTTTCGCAGGCCGGAGGATGTAGCGGACGCGGCGACGGCGTCCCGCCCCGAGACGTTCTATACACGATACGGGAATCCCAATTTCACCGCCGCCGAGGGCGCGATCGCCACCCTCGAGGGTGGTGAGGCGGCATTGGTCACGGGTTCGGGGATGGGCGCCATCATGTTGGTCATCCACGGTCTGCTGAAGACCGGTGACCATGTCGTCGCTCAAAGCTGCCACTACGTCGGCACGATGAAGGCACTCGAGGCGTGGCTGCCCCGTTGGGGCATCGAGGTCACGCTCGCCGATCAGACCGACCTGAGCGCTTTTGAGCAGGCGCTAAGACCGAACACGCAGCTGATCTTCGTGGAAAC
>JBDHAI010000003.1:0-32080 GCA_039588155.1 Gemmatimonadota bacterium
CTTCACGACGCCATCAGGCAGCTGACCGACATCGATGCTGCCGCTTGTCTCACAAAGCACGGTGTAGCCTTTCTGCATAAGACGCTCGGCAAGTTCGCCGATGTCCTTCTGCAGGAGGGGCTCGCCGCCGGTAAGCTCCACGAGCTTACACCCGCGACCGATTCCCTCGACCTCGGCGACGATCTCATCCAGCGTCATGTCGCGGCCGCCGTAGAAGGCATAGTCCGTGTCGCACCAAACGCAGCGCAGATTGCATCCAGTCGTACGCACGAACACACAGGCCAGCCCAGCCCAGCTCGATTCGCCTTGGATCGAGTGAAAGATCTCGGTGATCTTCATGTCGACTTCCGATTCGGTCGCCGATTCAATCGCCGGCCTTGGCGCGGTCTTCTGTGCGACCTGTCTGCGGTGCGTGCTCCTCGAGGATAGCTCGGAGCTCGTCACCCTCTATCACTTCTTTCTCCAACAGTCGCTCGGCGACGGCATCGAGAGCCTGCCGTTGTCTGGTGAGCAGGGCGTCGACGCGATCGTGGGACTCATCGACGATACGTCGCACTTCTCGATCGATTTCCTCTCGTGTCGCATCGCTGTGTTGCGCCTGCTCGAAGTCGACCGGCTGTCGCATGCCCAGCATGGTGCGATTGCGGTTCTCGTAGGTGATGGGACCCAACGCTTCGCTCATCCCGTACTCCACGACCATGCTCCGGGCGATCTCGGTCACGCGGCTCAGATCGTTCTGCGCGCCGGTCGATATCTCGCCAAACACGATCTCCTCCGCCACGCGTCCGCCCAACAACACGGCGATGCGGTCCTCGAGCTCCGCGCGGGTCAGGAGGTAGCGGTCCTCGGTGGGCAATTGCTGCGTATAGCCGAGGGCGCCGATGCCTCGGGGGATGATGGAGATCTTGTGGACGGGGTCCGCGTGCTCCACGCATTGTGCCACCAGCGCGTGACCGGCCTCGTGGAAGGCGACGATCCGTTTCTCTTCCTCGTTGATCAGCCGGTTCTTCTTTTCGAGACCTGCCACGATGCGGTCGGTGGCCCGATCGATGTCGTCCATCGTCACGCTGTCGCCACCCCGGCGCGCCGCCAGCAGCGCCGCCTCGTTGAGGAGATTGGCGAGATCGGCGCCCGCGAACCCCGGTGTGCGTTTCGCGACGACCTCGAGCTCGACGTCCGGCGAAAGCTTCACAGTACGGGCGTGCACGTCGAGGATCTTCTTGCGGCCGTTCATGTCCGGCCGGTCCACCAGCACGTGGCGATCGAAGCGGCCCGCCCGCAGCAGCGCCGGATCCAGCAGCTCGGGCCGGTTGGTGGCCGCCATGATGATGACGCCCGCGCGTGGATCGAATCCGTCCATCTCCACCAGCAGCTGGTTGAGCGTCTGCTCACGCTCATCGTGGCCGCCGACCGGACCGCCGATCCCACGCGCCTTGGCGAGCGCGTCCAGCTCATCGATGAAGATGATGCATGGCGCTTTTTCCTTAGCCTGCGCGAACAGGTCACGCACCCGCGCCGCCCCCACACCGACGAACATCTCGACGAACTCAGAGCCCGAGAGGCTGAAAAACGGAACACCGGCCTCGCCCGCCACGGCCCGCGCCAGCAATGTCTTCCCGGTTCCCGGCGGCCCGACCACCAGTATACCTTTGGGGATCTTGGCGCCGAGCCGGGAAAACTTCTCCGGTGTCTTCAAGAACTCGACGACTTCCTGGAGTTCCTCCTCCGCCTCGTCGACGCCGGCTACATCATCGAAAGTGACGCCGGTGTCACCTTCGGCACGCAGCTTGGCCTGCGACTTCCCGAAAGTCATCACACCCTGGGCCGGACCCATTCGACGCAGCAGGAACATCCAGAGCACAAGCAACAAGCCGAGTGGGAGAATCAGGTTGAGCACCCAGCCCATTCCGTTCGACACGGTGCCCTCGTATTCGACTCCGTGTTCTTCCACTAGCTCGATGAGGGACGGATCATCGACAGGAACGGCGGTCCACGCCTCGGGAGCGCCGGCCTGCAGCGCGGCTTCTGTGGGCTCGGCGACGATCCGGCTCTCGCCGATCCTCAGCTTCTGGACGTCGCCAGCGACGATCTTAGCCTTGAGCTCGCTGTAGCTGATCTCCTCGCCGGACCCCTCCGAGAACAGATAGTTGACGCCGATCAGCGCCAGTAACGCCACCATCCCGATGAGAGGTACCAGGCCCATGCGTCGGCCCTGCGGTCCAAATGGACCGCTCCGGCGCGGTTCTCCCGTCTGCTTCCGTCGATCGTCAGGTTTCTCAGGCATCGGTCACCCTATCAGCGGTTTCGCCTCGGCCCTTAGGTCATCTCTAAACTGCCCAGCATAAAGCCGTGCGTACAGTCCCTCCCGCGCCAGCAACTCCGGATGCGTGCCGGCCTCGACGATGCGCCCACGATCCAGGACGAGCACGCGGTCAGCGCGCTGTACCGTGCTGAGCCGGTGGGCGATGATCAGAGTCGTTCGCCCCTGCATCAACTGCTCGAAAGCCTGCTCCACCAGTCGCTCGCTTTCCGTGTCGAGACTGCTGGTCGCCTCGTCCAATACCAGGATCTCCGGGTCCTTGAGCAGTATGCGCGCGATGGCGAGACGCTGCCGCTGGCCTACCGACAGCTTCACCCCGCGCTCCCCAACCAGCGACTCGTAGCCGTCCGGAAGCCGCTCGATGAACTCGGCCGCGTGAGCGGCCCGCGCCACGTCCTCGATATCCGCCTGCGTCGCAACCTCACGCCCGTAGGCGATGTTCTCGCCGATCGAGGCGCCGAACAGCATCGGCTCCTGGGGTACAATTCCGACGGCGGAGCGAAGGTCGGCAAGCCTGAGCTCCCGGAGATCGATGCCGTCGAGGGTGATATGGCCGCGCGTGGGATCCCAAAACCGAGAGACGAGGCTGGCCAGCGTCGACTTGCCGGCGCCGCTGGGGCCCACGAGCGCCACGACCTCCCCAGGAGGTATCTCCAGATCGACCTCTCGCAGGGCCCAAGGAAGGTCTTCGCCGTAGCGGAACCAGACATCTTGGAAGCTCAAGACCCAACCGGGTTGGAGTGCCAGGGTTCGCGGGCTGGACGGATTCGCCACCGTCGGCTTCTCATCCAGCAGCTCGAACACCCGATCTGCGGACCCCTGCGCCTCCTGGTAGCCGCCCCAAAGCGAAGCCAACGAGGTGATGGCCGCCGCCACCATTACGGCGTACAACAGGAAGGAAACGAGCTGACCGCCCGTGATATCACCGGCCAAGACCATCCGACCGCCCTGCCAGAGTACGGCTACAATGCCGCCAAAGGTGACCAGCGTGATCGCACCGAAAAAGACGCCGCGGGTAAAAGCTCGGTTCAATGCGGCACGCAGCGCCGCATCAATGCCCTCCCCATAGCGCAGCGACTCGGTGGCCTCGCGCACGAAGCTCTGCACCGTGCGGATCTGTACTATCGACTCCTCCGCTACCGTGTTCGCCTCAGCGATCTTGTCCTGCACCTCCGTGCTCGCACGACGCAGGCGCCGCCCGAATAGCATGGCGAAGAAGACAACCGCGGGGGCCACCGCCAGAGTCGTGAATGTCAGCTGGCGATGCATCAGCGTGAGCAGCGTAAGCGAACCAAAGAGATAGAGAACCTGCCGCAAGAGTTCGGAGATCTGGTAACTCAACACGCCCTGCAACCTGACCACGTCCGACGTCAGACGGCTCGTCAATTCCCCCGTCGTCCGTTCCGTGAAGAACGCCGGCGACAGCGTGAGCAGGTGTGAGAAGAGGTCCCTACGGATCCCCGCGATGACCTTCTCGCCCGTCGCACCCAGCAGGTAGACCTGACAGAAGTTAAAGGCCGCCTGAATGATGAAGAGCCCCAGGAGCAGTAGGGCGATTCTATTCAGCAGCGTCTTGTCCATCTCGACGAACGCCGCGTCCATCAAGTGGCGGACCACCAGCGGGAAGGCCAGCCCGATGCTGCCGCTCAGCAACAAGAAGACCATCGCACCGGTGAGGGCGAAGCGGTGGGGATGGAGCCGCCGGCCCAAACGCCGAAAGACGAATAACGGTACCTGAATCGGAGGTACGCGCAGCTTAGTGCGAGCTGTGTCGTTTGCCATCGTAGCCCGGTAATCTAGAAGACCAACCCTCGCCTGTCTCCTCCACCCCTGTCGCATCGGTCAGCACCGCGGCCATATTGCCGTGTTCCCACCAACACAGACCAGGAGACGAGATACAGATGTCTGGCCATCAGCAAGCCCCATCCGACACAGCCCTGAAGCGCTTCGCCTGGCTGACGCTCGTCACGGCGCTCTGCACCTACGCCCTGATCGTTTTTGGTGGTGTGGTTCGGATTACGGGCTCGGGTATGGGATGCGGGGACGACTGGCCCCTCTGTAACGGGCAGCTCATACCCCCGATGGATTTCGAGACGCTCATCGAGTACGGGCACCGTCTTGCCGCGCTCTTCGTCAGCGTCCTCGTCTTCCTCGTCGCCGGCTACGCGTTTCGACATCGCCGGGACCCGGAGTTCGGCGGCCGCAAGCTCTTCACGCTGGCTATCATCGCCGCCGTTCTGTTGACTGCCCAGGTGATGGTCGGGGCCATCACGGTCTGGCTCGAGTTACCCGCCGGCACCGTCGTGCTCCACCTGACCGTCGCTTCGCTTCTATTGGCCGTGCTCATCGTCGCAGGATTGCGCGCGCTGGTCGACGCCGGCGCGAACCCGTCGGGTGTGACCTACCCGCGGTGGGCCCACATCGCTGCCGGGCTCGGCTTCGTCGTGCTGGTGTTCGGCGGCGTGGTGGCGAACACCGGCGCGGGTCCGCTCTGTCAGGGCTTCCCGCTCTGTAACGGCCAACTGATGCCGAAGGGCGGTGGCCTGGTGCACATCCACTGGACCCATCGATTGCTGGCTTACGCCATGGTCGTCGTCATGATCGTAGCCGTAACGGCAACGCTCAGGCAGCGGGCGCCCGTCGCGGTCTCGCGTGCCGCGCTGGTGGCCGCCGGCCTGTTCATCGGTCAGATCTGGGTTGCAGCCGAGATGGTCATACTCGGCTTGCCTTCGTCGCTCCGCGTTCTGCACCTGGCCGTCGGCACGGCGCTATGGGCCGCGCTGGTCGTCTGGATGACGCTGGCCCGTCGGCTGGGGAGGTCAGCCGTCGACGCCGGCGCGGTCGGTTAATGCGATTGCTCACATCTGGTGCGGGCCGTCCCGTGACGACAAACAGGAGGGGTTGACCATGGTTCCTATAATGTCGTTGTGGATTCCGATCCTGCTCGCGGCGGTGCTCGTGTTCGTGGCGAGCTCGATCATTCACATGCTGCTGCCTTACCACCGGACCGACTTCGGCAAGGTGCCGGCGGAAGACGAGGTGATGGCCGCGCTCCGGGAATTCAGCATCCCGCCCGGCGACTACGTGATCCCCTGCGCCGGTAGCGCGAAAGAGATGAAGACGCCCGAGTTCATCGAAAAGGCAACGAAGGGTCCCGTAGCGTTTGTGACCGTGATGCCAAGTGGCATGCCGAAGATGGGGGCAAGCCTCGCGCTGTGGTTCGTCTACTCCGTCGTCGTCGGGATCTTCGCCGCCTATATCGCGGGCCGAGCCCTGGGCCCGGGCGCCGAATACCTGTCAGTATTCCGCTTCGCCGGCTGCACCGCTTTTGTCGGCTACGCACTGGCGCTCTGGCAGAATTCGATCTGGTACAAGCGCGCCTGGGGCTCGACCCTCAAGTCGACCTTCGACAGCTTGATCTATGCACTCCTCACGGCCGGGGCGTTCGGTTGGCTGTGGCCTGACTGAGCGGATGGCAGCGCGGTTAGTCGCGAGCTGAAGCGTTCCGAACCCTCGACCGAGAGCAGAAGATAAATGGTGCTAGACTGGCTTCGCCAAGTACTGATGCGGGATCTCGCGTCCCTATCTGCCCAACTCGATGCGTACCCGGACGAGCAGGACATATGGAGATCGGTTCCGGGGGCCACGAATTCGGCCGGCACTCTGGCCCTTCACCTAGCCGGCAACCTGCAACACTACTTCGGGACGCGGTTAGGCCGGAGCGGCTATGTCAGAGATCGTGTCGCCGAGTTCGACACGCGGGACCTTACCCGCGCCGAACTGCTGCGACGCGTCGAAGATGCGAGGCTTGCTGTGCAGAAGGCATTGCAGGTCGCGACTGATGAATCTCTCGAGCTCGATTATCCCGAAGAGTTAGGCGGCGTGACGCTGTCTACCGGCCAGTTTCTCGTGCATCTGGCGGGCCATCTATCCTATCATCTCGGCCAGCTCGACTATCACCGCCGCACGGTGACGGGAGAGGCGAGCGTGCCCGGCATGCAGTCGATCAAGGCTCTGGTTTCGGGTAACGGCTGAGACCGATAACGCTAAGCCGGCGGGTACAGTTGGTAGAGCATCAGGTAGACCGCGATCCCGGTGACGGACACGTACAGCCAAATTGGCAAAGTGATGCGGGCAATTCGCCGGTGTCGCTCGAACTTGCCGGTAAAGGCGAAGATCACGGTCGCGACTACCAGCGGCACGATCGCTACCGCCAGAATGGTGTGTGAGCCCAGGATAGTGAAGTAGAGCGGCCGCACCCAGCCCTGCGCCGTGAAGCGCGTCGTGCCTACTTGTGAGTGATAGTAAAGGTAGGAGGCCAGAAACAGAATCGAGCAGCTCAGCGCCGAGAGCATGAACGCTCGGTGCACTTTGGTCTCGCGCCGACGAATGGCCAAGAAGCCAGCGATCAGCAGCAGTGCGCTGAGGCCGTTCAACGTGGCGTTGAGTGCGGGAAGGTCAGCAACGGTCATCAGCCTACCCGGCCAGGCCCTCGCTAGGCCCGCCCTCCTATTCGCCGCCCAGATCCAAGAAGCGCTTGAGGTTCCGCAGGTAGAGCATCAGCACGACGGTCGCCACAGCGAAGCCGACGGTCGCCGCACCCGCCCAGAATTCGCCCGTCCGGGAGAAGGTCCAGCCCGACCACACGGCGAATCCCAAGGTGAAGACGATTGCAGTCGAGATGAGGACTTTGTGAAAGTTGACCATTCTTCGCCTCAGACCTTGTCAACGACCATCAGAACGAGCAGGACCGGCAGGTAGAGCACCGAGCCCAGGAACAGCCGGCGCGCGTGCGCGCCAGTTCGCGTATAGGCGAGCGCTACACCGAGCCCGAGGAAGAGCAAGCCCAGTGTGAGTGCGCCGACGAAATAGAGCGCACCGGTCAAGCCGAGCAGCGTAGTCAGCAGGCTGACGGCCAGCAGCGCCACGGTGTAGAGAACGATCTGACGCGATGTCCGTCTTCCCTCGGGATCGATGACCGGGAGCATGGGGAAACCCGCCCGCGCGTAGTCCAAGCGGTAGAGCCAGCCGATGGCAAAGAAGTGGGGCATCTGCCAAAGGAAGACGATACCGAAGAGCACCCAGGCCAGAAGATCGAGACTACCGGTGACGGCAGTCCAACCCATCATCGGCGGGATGGCGCCCGGCACGGCACCGACCAAGGTGCACAGCCACGATTTTCTCTTGAGCGGCGTGTAGGCGAAAATGTAGATCAGGAGCGCCGCTGTACCGAGGAGCGCGGTCAGCGGATTGACCAGCAGCGCCAAATACACCGCTCCAGCCACCGAGATACCCGCCGAAAAGACCAGGGCGGTCGACTCTTTCAACCGGCCAGCCGGAAGCGCGCGGTCCCGGGTGCGTTTCATGGCCGCATCGGCCTGGCGTTCCGCGTACTGGTTCAGCGCGTTGGTGCCCCCCGCCAGCAGTCCGGTGCCCAGCAGCGTATGCAGCAGCAAGCCAAGGTCGAACGACCCCGTCGAGCCGAGATAGAACCCCACGGCTGTCGTGATGAGAACCAAGCGGGTAATCCCCGGCTTGGTCAGCCCGTACAGGTCGGCCAGCACCGCTCTACCGCGCATACTCGAGCAGAACTCCCAGGACCAGGATGATGGCTAGCGGAATCGGGGCCGTGGCCAGTAGAATCAGCCGCAAGCGCTCGTACTTCAGGTGCATGTAGTACATGGCCACGAGCACTGCTTTCCAGATCGCCAGCGACAGCAGGATCAAGATTAGAAAGTTACGCGGCAAGTTGCTGACGTAGGCGAGGCCAACCTCCACCATCGTGAGCGCGAAGAGCAGGAACCAGATTAAGTAGTAATTCGGCTTTTTCTTATTCTCTACGCTCGCCATTACGACACCCTCGCCGCTTCTCCGCCTCGAGTCCGGTTCGTTCTAGATCAGGTAGACGATCGTGAACAGCATAATCCACACCAGATCCACGAAGTGCCAGTAAAGGCCGACCACCTCGACGCCGCCGTGGTTCTCTTTGCTGTACTGACCGCGAAACGCTTTCACCGTCACCCAGATCAGTGCCACGACGCCGAGGCTGACGTGAGTGCCGTGGAAGCCCGTCATCGTATAGAACGTCGAGCCGAAGAGATGACAGTTCGGAACGATCGCCGCCAGCTCGTCGCTGCAACGCGGCATAAAACCCTCGTGCACCAATTCCATGTACTCGTAGATCTGGATTCCAACAAACGAGGCGCCCAGCAGGACCGTCAGTAGCAGGAACCGGCGCAGACCCTTCTGATCACCGTGCTCGATCGCCGCGAACGCCTTAACCATGGTCACGCTGCTGCAGATCAGCATGAACGTGTTGATGGCCGTGAGGTTGATGTTGAGCGGCGTCCCGCCTTCCTCGAGTGGAATCCCAGGTAGCGCCCAATCGCCCGCCCCGAAGCGCAGGATGATGTACGCGCCGATCAGCCCGGTGAAGAACATCACCTCGGAGGCGAGGAACACCCACATGCCGAGCTTCTGGTTGTAGACTTGCATGCCGGGCTCGGCGTGTACGCCTCCCGGCATTGCGATCGCTTCGTTCATCACGGATTCGTTGGCCATGCCGCTACTCCCCCGCCCCTGCGCCCACCGTCGCCGCCTTCCGCTCACCGCCGTTCAACGGGGCATTCTGGGGCAGGAAATCTTCCTCAACCAGTGGCGAGCTAAACTCGTACGGGCCGTGATAGACCGTCGGAGTCGTCTCGAAGTTTCCGTGCGGCGGCGGCGAGGGGACCGTCCACTCCAGCCCATTGTCCTTCCACGGATTTAGCGGCGCCTGCTCGCCCTTGAACAAGCTGGTGAAGAAGTTGATTACGAAGGGGATCTGGGCCAGGAAGAGCAGGAACACGCTCACGGAGATGAACTGGTTCAGCGGCTGCAGCGGCCGCAAGAACTCGTATTGCGTCGGGTCGGCGATGCGCCGCATGTGGCCGCCCATACCGAGCAGGTGCATCGGGAAGAACGCCAGGTTGTACAATATGAAGGTCAGGAAGAAGTGGATCTTGCCCAACCTCTCACTCATCATGCGGCCGAACATCTTCGGGAACCAGAAGTAGATCCCGGCGAAGCTCGCCATCAGCGTACCACCGAACAGCACGTAATGGATGTGAGCGACGATGAAGTAGGTATCGTGGATGAATATATCGACCGACGCCGAGGCCATGAAGATGCCGCTCAGGCCGCCGATCGTGAACAGCGACACGAAACCGATCGCCCACAACATCGGCGTGTGGAACTGGAGGTTTCCGCGCCACATCGTGCCCAGCCAGTTGAACACCTTGATTGCCGACGGAATCGCGATCGCCATGGTCGAGATCATGAACGTAGTGCCCAACAGCGGGTTCATCCCGCTCTGGAACATATGGTGACCCCAGACGATCCAACCCAGGAATGCGATCGTGATGATCGCATATACCATCGAGTGATAGCCGAAAATCGGTTTGCGAGAGCCGTTGGCGAGGATGTCCGAAACGATGCCCATCGCCGGCAGGATCAGGATGTAGACCTCCGGGTGACCGAAAAACCAGAACAAATGCTGCCAGAGTAACGGCTGTCCCCCGTCTGCCGGCAAGAAGAACGTCGTGCCGATCGTCTGATCAAAAAGCAACATGATGGCCGCTGCCGCGATGATCGGCACCGCCAGCAGGGCCAATATGGCCGTGATAAACAGCGACCAGATGGAGAGCGGCATGCGAAACAGCGTCATGCCCGGCGCTCTCATGTTGATTACCGTGGTGATGTAATTCACCGAGCCGAGCAATGAAGACGCACCGAACAAGATGAGACTGACGATCCAGAGTTGCTGCCCCAGCGAGACCCCAGAGTACTGCGCCGCTCCGCTCAGTGGTGGATAGGCCGTCCAGCCCGCGCCTGCCGCGCCCCCCTCCACGTAGAGACTGGCCATCGCCACAGTGCCCGAGGACACGAACATCCAGAACGAGAGCATGTTGAGCCGCGGGAACGCCATGTCGGGCGCGCCAAGCTTGAGTGGGATCAAGTAATTGGCGAAGACACCCATGACCATCGGCATCAAAGCGAAAAAGACCATGATGGTGCCGTGCATCGTCACGAGCGCATTGTACGACTTGGGTGATATCGGGTCGCCGAAAGGAACCGCCTGGCCGGGAAAGCCGAGCTGCCAGCGGATCAACAGGGCCATGATTCCACCGACCAACAAGAAGAAGAGGCTGGCGAAGAGGAATTGGATGCCTATGATCTTGTGATCGGTCGCGAAGATATAAGAGCGGATGAAACTCTGTTCCTCGTGATGAGCGTGCGCCATTCCGCCCATCGTCGCTTCTGCTGTCGCCATGCTTCTCCTCTGTTCTAATCCAGAAGCCTTATAGCATCCGCTAACTCTGGGCCTGCTCGCTTACCCAGCGTTGGAACTCATCTCGGGGATGCACAAAAACCTTGGCCCGCATGACCGTATGCGCGACACCGCACAGCTCGGCACAGGCCAGCTCGTACTCGCCAACTTCGGTCGCCTGGAACCAGCCCCGCGTGTTGAGCCCGGGCACCGCATCCTGCTTGATCCGAAACACAGGAATGAAGAAAGAGTGAATCACATCCGCCGAGGTCAGCTCGAAGACGACCGGCTTGTCTACTGGAACGTGGAGCTCGTTGTAGCGAGTAAAGTCGTCGTCCGTACCCAGCTGGCCGTCGACGCCCGGGTAGGTGATGCCCCAGGCGAATTGTCGACCCTCGATCCTCAGTTCTAACGCATCTTCGGGAAATCGATTCGGATCCTTGATCTTCGACCAGACGTTCTGGCTGGCGACCGCCAGGCCAACGATGATCAACGCCGGCGTCAGCGTCCAGATGAGCTCAGCCTTGTTGCTGCCCTCGATGTACGCCGCCTTCCGGCCCTCACGCCCCCGGTACTTGATCACGAAATAGAGCAGCGTGATCTCTACACCGACGAAAATGACGCCGGTAATCGCCAGAATCACGTAGAAGATCTTGTCTAGATCGCCGGCGTAGGTCGACGCGGCCGCTGGAAGCCAATCCATCTATAACTCCTCCCAGATCGTCATTGTGTTAACTATCTTACTGCCGACGCCCGGCCACTCCGCAGGGCTCCGCCAAGGTCTGGTGGCCGATACGCCCCAGGCCTGGGATTGAGCACGCTGACCCGCTTCTGCCGGTCGCGGACGCTTCAGGTTGATCAGGTTGGGTCCCGCTGATTTATCGCGAATGGTAATTGATATCTCGGATTATTTCGCCAGAGTATACCCATTCCTACCGGGGACTGTCAACAAACAACAGCCTCGAGGATTCGCGATCTCGCTGCCTATTTTCGGCCCCTGCGCGAGCCCTGCCGACGCTCAAACCGTCGACACGGCCAGAGCTCTGAGCAGCGCCTGGGCTTTGCCTAAAGTCTCTTCCCATTCGCGGCTGGGAACCGAGTCGGCCACGATGCCGGCGCCCACCTGAACATGCGCCTTCCCGGACTCGACCAGAATGGTGCGGATCGCGATCGCGGTATCGAGGTTCTTGCGATCGTATGATAGGTAGCCCACGGCGCCGGCATAGGGCCCGCGACGGACCGTCTCCAGTTCGTCGATGATCTCCATGGCGCGGACCTTCGGCGCGCCGCTCACCGTGCCGGCGGGAAAGCCGGCGCGGAACGCATCGAGAGGCGAAAGGCCCTGCCGCAGCTCGCCTTCGACCTGGCTCACCAGATGCATCACGTGGCTATAGCGCTCGACCGTCATGAATTCCGGGACGACGACCGACCCGTAGCGCGCGACCCGGCCCACATCGTTGCGGCCGAGATCAACGAGCATGAGATGCTCAGCCTGCTCTTTCTCATCCGCCCTCAGCTCTGCCTCCAGAGCCTGGTCCTCCGACTCGCTTGTCCCACGGCGGCGGGTGCCGGCGATTGGTCTCACCGTGACCGTCTCGTTGTCGACCCTGACCATGACCTCGGGTGAGGAGCCGACGAGTTGGAAGTCATCAAGGTCCAGATAGAACAGGTAGGGGGATGGATTCAGCGTTCGGAGGGCGCGGTATACATCGAACGCTGGCGTGCTGAGCTTTGTGGTGAGCCGCTGAGAGAGCACGACCTGGAACGCATCGCCAGCCTTGATGTACTCTCGAATCCTCTCGACATCGCGCTCGAAGTCTTCTCTGAGATACGACGACGTCCAATCGGGGGCGGGGGCGTCCGGATCGACGGAGAGCGGACCTGGAGCGGTCCGAGAGTGCAGGGCGGCGATGGTCGAGTCGATGCGCCTCACGGCCTCGTCGTAGGCGTCCGCTGGTGAACCCGTTCCCACCTGCGCCGCCGCTACCACCAGCGCGCGGTCGAACAGCTTGTCGATGACCACGACGACATCGCTGTAGAGGAGGAGAGCGTCGGGCACGTTCAACGCGCGAGGCGGTGCCTTCGGCAGCCTCTCGAAGAAGCGGACGGTGTCGTAACCGAAGTAGCCGACGGCTCCGCCCCAGAAGCGCGGAAGCCCGGGCACCGAAGCCGTTCGCCGACCGGGCATCGTTTCGAGAGCGGCGTCGAGGGGGTCAGCTATCGTACCGGCCGCTTTCCAGCCGTCAGCCGGGGTCCAAACATCCTGTCGTCCGTCTTGGAGTCGCCAGGCCTTGACCGCACTCGTTCCCAAGAACGAGTAGCGCGCCCACTTCTCACCACCCACGACGGACTCGAGCAGGAATCCGAACGGCGGCCGAGCCAGTTTGGCGTACGCCGTGACCGCTGTCTCGTTATCGAAAGGTATCTCGCGATAGACCGGGACGAGGTCGGCATCGCCGGCCAGGCGAGAGAACTCGGCGCGGCTGGGAATCGGGTCGCGGCTCCACAACGCTCTGGACGACATGGCCAGAAGCCTAAGCTCGGTCCGGTTAGGAGTAAAGCATCTGCAACCGCGCGGCGCTTTCGTGCGATCGGGGGCGCAGGTACCTTGTGCTCCCGATGAGCGAGAGAGAACCCACTATCGTTGCGGTCGACACGGGCGGCACCTTCACCGACTTCGTCGTGCTTCGTGCTGGAACCCTGCAGGTAAACAAGCGCGCCTCGACGCCCGAGAATCCCGCCGAGGCAGTCCTGGCCGGTTTGAGGGACCTTCTGGCGAACGATGAACCGTTCATCCTCGCCCACGGCTCCACTGTCGCCACCAACGCGCTGCTGGAACGTCGAGGCGCGCGCACCGCCTGGATCACCAACCGCGGCTTCGAGGATCTGATCGAGATCGGCCGCCAGGCCCGGCCGCAGCTCTACGCTTTGGTCGGGGAGCGGCCGGCCGCCTTGGTCAGCGCCGAAGACCGCATCGGAATCGCCGGCCGCATCTTGAAGGACGGCTCGGAGGAGGTTCCGCTCGACAAGGCAGAGCTCGAAGAGCTGGCAGAGCGCCTGCGCGGCGTGGAGTCGATTGCCATCGGTATGCTGCACAGCTACGCCAACACGGAACACGAGGAGGCCGTCGCCGCGGCGCTGGCCGGCCGAGGAGTTCCCGTAACCTGCTCGGGACGCCTGCTCCCTGAGTACCGCGAGCACGAGCGGTTCTCCACGGCCCTGGTGAACGCCTACGTGGCGCCACTGGTGCAGCGCTACCTTGAAGCTCTCGCGCATGAGAGCGGCGCCAAGCGTGTGCGGATCATGGCATCGGGTGGCGGCACGTTCTCGGTGGAGCGGGCGGCGCGCGAGCCGGTTCACACGATCCTCTCCGGACCGGCGGGCGGTGTAGTTGCGGCACTGGAGGCCGCACAACGTGCCGGCTTCAACCAGGTGCTCTCCTTCGACATGGGGGGTACCTCCACCGATGTCTCGCTTTGCCCGGGACATCCCATCAATACGAAGGAGTACGAGATCTCGGGTTCGGCGGTGGCCATCCCGGTCATCGACATCCACACGGTGGGGGCCGGCGGCGGCTCGCTGGCTCGCCGCGACCCGGGCGGTGCGCTGAAGGTCGGACCGGAGAGTGCCGGTGCTGTACCCGGCCCCATCTGCTACGGGTGTGGTGGTGCCGAGTTGACCGTAACGGACGCGCACGTCTGGTTGGGGCGAATCCCCGCCCACCTTTTCCTCGGCGGCCAACAGAAGCTCGACCGAGGCTCGATCGAGCGCCCCCTCGCGGAGCTCGCGACGGCTTTGGGCGACTCGCTCGAGCGAACCGCGGCTGGCGTTCTGGAGGTGGCAAATACGCGTATGGAGGGCGCGCTCCGACTCATCAGCGTCGAACGCGGCTACGACCCAGCGGACCTGGTTCTGGTCGTCTTCGGCGGCGCGGCGCCTCTCCACGCCGCTGAATTGGCCGAGCGCTTGGGCGTACCGCGGGTTCTGGTGCCACCCGATCCGGGCACCCTATCGGCTCGGGGTATCCTCGTAGCCGACGTGCAGAAGGACACTTCGCGCAGCGTGCTGAGGCGCGGCCGCGAAGCTGAACTGGACGAGCTGCAGGCGAGCTTTGCGGGACTGGAAGAGACCGCCCGCGCGGAATTGGCCAGCGAGGGTTTTGCCGGAGAGTCGGTTCGAATAGACCGGTCGATCGACGCCCGCTACGAAGGACAAAGCTACGAGATCAACGTGCCGGCTACGGTCGATTGGCTCGGCGCCTTCCACGTCGCCCACCAGCAGCGCTTCGGGTTCAAGCGTCCCGACGCGGTGGTCGAGGCGGTGACGCTCCGTGTAACGGCACGCGCCGCCGTGCTGCGACCGGATGCTCACGTCCTGGGAGAAGCGGATGCAGCGGCCGTGCCGGCGGCCGCGACACGCGTTTACGTCGGCGATGGCTGGCAGGACGTGCCGCTCTATCATCGCGAGTCGCTGCGCCCGGGTCACGCCTTTGACGGCCCCGCCGTGGTGGCGGAATACAGCGCGACGACCTGGCTACCGCCGGGGTGGCAGCTCGGCGTACAGCCCTCCGGAGATTTTCTGCTGCGAACCGCGCCGTGATCGCCGCCTGGCGTCGGCAACGGTCTGGCGCCGCTAGGAGTCGCAAGTATAATAGAGCCGCACCGAGCGCCTGTACATCTTGATGGGAGAACCATGGAATCACAGAGGCGTGCCAAACTCAACGATCAGACGGGCGGTGGGCAGCAGGCAATGACCGCGTCCGCTTACGAGTCTCCCTACCGCTGGGCCGGTCTCGCAGGGCTCTGCGTCTTCTTGCTTTACATCATTACGCTGGCTCCGACCACAGCTTTTTGGGACACGAGCGAGTACATCGCCACTGGTCACATCGTCGGCATTCCACACCCGCCGGGTAACCCGGTGTTCATCCTGCTGGCGCGATTCTGGGATCTGTTGCTCGCGCCGCTGCCTCTCTCCACAGCTGTAAAGATCAATATGTTCTCGGCGGCGAACGGTGCCTTCGCCGCCGGTTTCTGGTTCTTGGTCGTTCACAGGGTGCTGGCCTTCTTCTCGAGTGGCGAGCTATTCAGGCGCGTCGGAGCCGGTGCCGCCGTCTGGATCTCCGCCACAGCTTTCACCGTCTGGAACCAGTCCGTGGTGAACGAGAAGGTCTATACGGTGAGCCTGATGACGATCGCCGTCCTCACGTGGCTCATCTTCCGCTGGCGCGACAACATCGGCCGAGGCAAAGACGACAATATCTTGATCTTGATCGTCTTCCTGCTGGCGCTCTCGTTGGGTAACCACCTGATGGCGTTTCTCGTTGCGCCCGCGATGTTCCTTTACGTCATCTGGGTGCAACCCCGCGCTCTGTTGCGCTGGCGGCTTTACACCTTCGCGGCTCTCGCCTGGGTCCTCGGCCTTTCCGCTCAGTTGTTCCTGCCGATTCGCGCCGAAAGCCGCCCCGTGATCTCCGAGGCGGACCCGCGCTGCGAATCGCTGGTCGACGCGACCATCGACATCGTCCGACTGCACCCACCGGCCTCACTGCTGGGCCCCGACTCCGATGGCGATCGCTGCGCGGCGCTCGCCCAATCGTTACGACGCGAGCAGTATCGCAAACCGCCGCTCAACATGAACCCGATCTTCTATCCGGTTCGCCAGGTGCCGCGGGACTTCAGCCTGCTCAAGTGGCAGTTCATCAACTACGCGCAGTACTTCGACTGGCAATGGAGTCGAAGTCTCGACGGCTCCAATACCTTCTTCGCCTGGCTTCGGATGCCCTTCACTTTGTTGTTCGTACTGCTGGGCGTGTACGGAATTCTGCGCCATTACAAATTCGACCGCACATCGTGGGTCTACTTCGCCGTGCTATTCGCTACCGTCTGGTTGGGTCTCGTCATCTACCTGAATTTCAAGTACGGCTACTCGGTGGGCGCGACCGTTGATTCCGGCACAGGCGAAGTCCCCGTGCCGCGCGGCTGGCGCGAGGTTCGCGAGCGCGACTACTTCTTCGTGGTTTCCTTCTCCGTCTGGGGGGTGTGGGCCGGTATTGGCTTGGCCGCGGCCTGGCAGAGTCTTGCCCAGTGGATCGCCGGCCCCGACAGACCGCCGTCCCTGGCTCACTTCCGGAGAATGAGCCCCATCCTCGTCCTCGCCCTTCTGCCGCTGCTGCTGAATTGGAAGTACGCGAGCCGCGCTGGCGACTACGCGGCGCGCGACTGGGCCTACAACATTCTCATGTCGGTCGAGCCCTACGGTGTCGTCTTCACCAACGGCGACAACGACACTTTTCCGCTCTGGTACCTGCAGGAAGTGGAGGGGCTACGCCGAGATGTCACGGTGATCGTCTACTCGTATCTCGCTACCCCCTGGTACGCGCAACAGCTGCGTGACCTGACTCGGCCGTGCGAAGAGCGCGATCCGCTGGCCGATCCTACTGTCATCGAGTGCCAGCGGCCGTTCGAGCCCGACAAGACGATTGAGTTCTATCGTGACCGCGACTGGCCGGCACCCAAGCGTTCGATTCTCGACATGAGCAACGCCGAGATCGACGCCATCCCCGACTGTTACCCAACCGATAACTACGGGCGTTGTGTCGTTTTCGGCGACTCCATGTTCGTGTCCATTACTGACAACGTGCAGGGAGTTATCGCCAAAGGCGATTACCTTCAGCGCAACGACATACTCGTTCTGCGGATCCTCGATCGCGCCGCGGGTGACCGACCCGTCTACTTCGCCAGCACCACCGGGACGTACGAGAAGTTCGCACTGCAGCCCTGGATGGTGCGAGAAGGCGTGGCGTACAGGATATCGACAACGGATGTGCAGCCGTCAGAGTCGGTCTTGCCACTTCCTCCTCAGGCGCGCTTCGCGGGCGGCCGTTTCTTCCCATTCTGGGTAGATATGGAAAAGACACGTGCGCTGCTTGAGGATTATTACGTGTACAGAGACATGCTCGAGTGGACGTTCTGGCCTGATCTATCCACGAACGGGATTCCGTTGCAGTACTACCAGGCCTACAGCGCGCTGGCGCAGGCCTACCTGGTACTCAATCAGGTCGAGGCTTCTACGGCGGCAATCGATGAGGCACGCAAGTTCGCGGAGGTCGCGCTCGGACCGATCGAGTTTACCACAGCGCCCGTACCGCAAGGCGCGCCGGCAGCCGACAATCCGACCCAGCCTATCGAGCTCCCGTCGGATACGCAGGACGAACCAGACACGGGAAACATACAGTAAGCGACGGGTAAGCCTGGCCGCACGACCTCACTCACCGACGAGCGCGGCCAGGTCCTCCTCCACCAGATCCTCCGGAGTTGCCCCAGGGCTCTCTTCGCGCACCGTGCTGGCGCCGGTGCTCTCGTCGTACGTCACACGCAGGACTTGATCCATGCCCTCGCGTATCGATTCGATGTGGGTGATGAGGACGACTTGATCGAAGCGTTCCTGGAGCCGCTGCAGTAGGCGGACCACGCTCTCGCGTCGCTGCTCGTCGAGGCCGCCGAACACTTCGTCGAAGATGAGCAGGTTTAGGGTTTGGCCCGCTCGTTCGGCAATCAACTGACTGATGGCCAGCCGCAGGACGAGATTCGAGAGATCTTCTTCACCTCCGGAGATCACGGGCTTTTCCTCACCGTCGTCCAAAACCGTCACGTCAACGTTTTGGTCGAGCTCGATCTCGTTGTAGCGTCCATCGGTCAGCTCGGTAATGAAGACGCTGGCGATCTCCGACAGTTCGGGTCGCACTCGATTGTTGAGGTCGTCCCGCAACTCACCCAGCGCGCTATCGAGATGGTTGTGCAGCCTAAACTCCTTCTGGCGCGTCGCGACCTGCTCTGACAAGCGAAGATGATCACGCTCTTCCCGTCGCGCCGCATCAGCCGCTTCGCGGGCTGTTTCCTGTTCGCCTCTTGCCCGCTCTAGGTCCAGTCCGGCGGCTTGGAACTCGGCGCGTGCCGACTCGAACTCTTCGCCCGCAGCGCGGTGCTCTTCTTCGGAGAAGCCAAGCTCGGCTCGCGCCGACTCCAGCTCGGAAATCTGCCCAGAAATCTGCCGCTCCTCCTCTGTCGCCTCCGCCCGCCCCCGCTTTAGTTGCGTTTCCCTTTCGAGCCGGGTCTCGATTCGGGTTACCTGCTTTTCGAGCTCGCGCAACCGCTCGAGCTCCTCCTGCACCGCTTTGTGGCGCTCAACGTCGTAACCGTCCGGCAGCGCGGCCAGCTCGCCCGCCATCGAGCGCGCCTCCGCCTCCTCAGTATCCAGCTCTTCTCTCAAGGCCGCGGCCTGTGAGCGCGCCGCTTCCGCCGCCGCGACTTCCGCCCGCAGGCGCTCGCGTTCCTTGCGGGCCTCATCGAGCTTTGCTTTGGCGGCGGCGACATCGTCGGGCTCGGATGTGAGCTGTTCCTGCCGCTTGCGGTGCCACTTGCCGTCCTGGATCACTTCCTCGTGCTGGCCGCGTACGAGCTCCACGACCCGATCGTACTCCGCGCCCAACGGACGCTTGCAGGTGGGACAGGCTCCGTCGGGACCTTCGGCTTCGAGCTTGTCGATCTGTCCTTTGAGTTCGTCCGCCTGGTCCAGCAAGAAGCGAAGGCGCGCCTCCACGTCCTGGATATCCCGTTGCCAATGCGAGAGCGCGTCTTCGCGTACCGCCTCGAGCTTCGCGCATTGCTCTTCCTGTTTCGCGAGCTCGACCTTCAGCTCGTCGTGCAGCCGGCCTTTCTCCTCCTGCTCTTTGACCTTGCCCGCAAGCACCGACACCCGCTCGCGCTGATCAGCGAGCTGCTTGGTCAGGGTCTCTCGACGCCTGGCTGCCTCGGCCAGGCCCCGGAGATCGACTTCCTCCGCCCGGAGATCCTCGAGTGGGCGCACCTGCTCCTTCAGGCCCCGTAACTGGTCGGAGGCCGCCGCCAGGTCCTCCAGCTCTTTCTCGGCATCCTCTTTCTTCTTGAGCGCGCCTTTGAGCTTCGTTTCCGCAACACGCAGCTCCTCGTGGATCTCCCTGTCGCGCTCCCGCGCACGCTGCAACTCGTTCCACGTCGGCTCGAGCTCGGCCAGCCGTGCCGCTGTCTCCGCATGCCGGCGCTCGGCTCGGCCCACGACAGCCGTCGCTTCTCGCAGCCGCTCCTCCGCCGCTTCCCTGGATTTCCTGACCTCCTCCGGGTCATCCAGAGTGCGGCGAAGTGCCTCGACCTGGGCTTTCAGGACTTTGCGTTCCTCACGAACCAGGCCCTGGGCCGCGCGCAACCGCTCGTACCCGAGCACCTGGCCCAGGAAGCGTGCACGCTCGATCGGCCCCATCCTCGCAAGAAACTGCAGCTCTTTCTGACCGGTGAAGTAGGTGTTGAAGAATTCCGCGTGGGTCATCCCCAGGCGCCGTGTCAGCTGACGGGTCACCTCGTTGATCCCGGCCGCTATCGGATCCGCCTGCTCGAAGCGGTACAGCTCGGCGTTGCGCGGCGTTCGGACGACGCGCAAACGCTCGCCCCTCAGCTCGAATTCCAGCTCGGCCCTAACCGCCGAGCGGCCCGGCGCTCGGTTGAAGCGTAGCGTATCCCGGGTTCCGCGCACCGCGGGCGCTCCGTAGATCGCCCAGGCTATCGCCTCCAGAATTGTGGACTTTCCCGAGCCGTTCGGTCCAATGATGCCCGTGAGGCCAGGCCGGAACTGCAGCTCGCTCTCTGCGTGCTGCCGGAAGTTCTTGAGGCCGAGTCGAATCAGGCGCATCTCACTCGCGACCCTTGAGCGCTTCGGCCTCTTCGGCCTTCTGGAGGTAGCGGAGTCCGAGCTCGACGAGCGCCTCGCGGTCTACCTTCTCTGACTCCGGCTGCCAGCGATGCGTGATAAAGGCGGCCAACTCTTCCTGGAGGGTCAAGCGGCGACCCGGTGCACCGGGTCCCTCGCGGCGCACGACTTGTGGGGGCCGGGCTTCAAGTTGGAGGTGGAGGGCCTGTGTTCTAAACTCGCGAATCCTTTTGTGGTCCAATTCGCGATAGACCTCGCGCGGCACGTTGAACATGCGAAGCCGAACGATCTTGCCGTCGATCCCGCCGGACACCGAGGTTAAGGCGCTCTCGATGCCTTCGTCCAGCTCCGCAGGCGACACGTCGCCGTGCAGTATGGGGTCGAGGTCGATGACCGGTCGTGGGCTTTCCAGCTCATGGAAGACGGCGTTACCGCTATCGAGATCGAACTCCACGAATCCTTTGCCCCACGCCGCGCTCCGCCAATTGTCTTCCGATCGGCCACGCACGTTGTCCGCTTCCGCCCAGATGTTCAGACTGGTGCGCTCGATCGCGCCCGAATAGTACATGTTCGCCGCCAGCTGCGAGCGCAGGTGATAGTGACCCAGAGCCACGTAGCTCCAATCTTTCGCATCGAACGACCCGCTCGTGAGAACGGCGGCGCCGAAGTCCATCAGCAACTTTAACCTCTGGTCGTCGACAGCTGCATGTGCCAGTAACAGGTTGTGCTGGACACCAGGCTCTGGCTCGATGGCCAGCTGGCCTGCGGTAATCAGCTCGCTATGCGGCAGACAAAGCACCGACACGCTCAACTCCGGGAAACTCAAGCGGCGGGCGGCATGATGAGCTACATGCACACCTTCGATTTCGTCGAACAGTCGCAGGATGCTTCCCATCTCCGCCGCTTTTGGCGAATCGTGATTCCCGGCAACGATAACGACGCGCGTATCGGGAGATCGCGAGCGGAAATGTGAGAACTGGCGGAAGGCATCGGCGATCGCCGCGTTCGACGGCCGCACCGTGTGGAAGACGTCACCGGCCACCAGCAGCAGGTCTGGCCCTATCGCCGCAGCTCGCTCGAGCGTCTCACGGAACGCGCGTGCCACGTCGCCTTCACGAATGTTGATCCCGCGGGCGTCCGTGCGGTGATAGGCCCGATAGCCGAGGTGAAGGTCACTGGTGTGAACGAGCTTCATTTCGCGCCGACCAACTCCAAGTTCCCGTTCGCGTGCCCGGTTAGCTGAATCTCGATCCCGTCGGCCGAACTCAAGGCGAACATATCGATCTCGTATTCGCCGCCGGCGAACCGGCCCTCCGCGATATCGAAGATCGAGAACCCAGTCAAGCTGGCCTGAATATGCATTGGAGTGCCTAACGCCGACCGCTCCAGACCTTCGAGCTGTGAGTAGGAACCCTTCAACTCTATTAAGGCGATCGGCCCACCGGGCTCCTGGCGCACGTCCGTGAGCGTGTGAACCATATCGAGCGTAAGATCCTCGGGACCCCCCGATCCCATTCCCAACGGAATGTTGACTTCGCTTCTCCAGCTATCGCCGACGGCTACGCGTTTCTCGGGAAGGTAAGTCGGCATCCCGCCGTCCATTTGCCCGAGCTTCTGCGCCAAACCGGCGAGTTGGGGATGAGAGTATGTGACGTCGATCGTCTTGCCTGCCGGCGTCGTACGTATCAAGGCCGTCTGCGAGAGCAGGTCGCGCAGCGATTCCGAATATCCCGCCGGAGCAGCTACCTCTTGGTCTCCCAGCTTTCCCGTGAAACGGTAGTCGTGCCAGCGAACCTCGAACGTCCGTACGCCGTCGCTCGCCACTCCGATGAGCCTCTGCTCGTACTCCACCACCGTCTGGATTGTCATACCCTCGGCCAATGCTTCCATTAGGCGCCGGCCCTGCTCGCCCAGCTCACCGTCACCCGCGACATCGGCACGCATGCGCATATCGAAGACAAGCCGGTAGCGATTTGACTGGTCGACTTTATCGGAAAGTTGGAGCCTGTGCCCAGCGTCCTGTGCAAGCGCTGCTTCGACGAAGAAGGCTCGGGTCACGAACAGCGCGACCAGAACGAGGCCGCACCGTGCCGACGGCACTGTCGTGCGAAGTCTACGAGTCAGCGATACACAGTTGGAAGCGAACAACGCCGAATTCTACCTGGGTCTCACGCTACAGCCAGCTCAGCGTCTGGCGACTTGTGCCTGCCACTCGATCAACGTGCGGCTTGGAGGCAACCCGCTCTTGTCCTCCCACTCGACCTCGAGATTCGCAAGCGCTAGCATGCGGTCGTATCGACCGCGTGTCACGTCGAACACGCTATCCCCAAAATAGCGACCTTGGATCTCGATGTCTGAATCACTCGTGCGGATGGGCTCGCCATCGAACTCTATTCGCGCGTACACACCCTCGGGCTCTTGACGCAGCTCTCTCAACCGGAAAGTGACACGCACTGTCGCACCCCAACGCGAGCCGTTCGGTGCAGCCAGAACGAGTGCGACCTTGTCCTCCCAACTGCTCCCTTCCGAAACCGAGTCCGCAGGCAGCGGCAACGCCAGACCCGAGAGCGCATCCGCCAGCGCCTGGCCCACAGGTCGAGCAGCTTCGACGACCTCCACTCCCTTCGGGTGACCGCGCGGCGAGAACTTGAGCTCGCCCCGCCGGCCGGCTTTCTTGAAGATGCTATCCCACTGCATGACGTTTAGAGACTGAACGCTTCTGCCGGTCACTCGGTAGCCCAACCAGTAGGCGACGTAACGTCGGTCCTCATCATCCGCGGTCGGAGTGGAAACGACCGTGGCGGAGATTTCGGTAGTCGTCCGATTGGGCACTGTGGCTGACTCCAACAACTCGCGACGCGGGTCGTCCGCGGCGATATCGAACACGAGCTGCTGTCGCTCAGAGACGGTGAACTTGTAGTAGCCGACGACTGCAGAATCCGAGACCAGGCGCAGCAGGGCTCTGAGCGGCGGGAGATCGTCGTTTTCTTGAGCGAGTCCGGGGTCTGCTAATACAAATGCGGCTACGAGCCCGGTGACCAGACACCTTCCGATGCGCGAGTGGCTAATCACGTCCATACGGGTCATCGGGTACGGGCACCGGGCGGTGCGGCGATTCGACCTGCTCGGAAACGACTCGCTTCTTGAGTCGCGATCGGAAGAACGAGATGGTGTTCTCAGGTCGCGTCCGCTGGGTGTCATGAAAAGCCTTGAGAACCTCGGAGCGATCTCGCCCGGCAATCAGGTCCTTCACTTGGTTCACGGGGATGCCGTCGTCGAGGCGTCCTAGCCCAAGGGCGACGGCATCTTCGAAAGGCAGGTCCTGCCGTGGGGGATAGCGTTCGATGCCATCGCGACCACGCATCACAGCCGGCTTGGGGAAACGTATGAAGACGGGCTGGGTGAAATGCGGATGCCTCACCATCAAGTCGCCCTTGGGAAGACTGGCCAGCTTGGTCTTCGTGGCCGGCGACAGAACCGAGTAACCCGGTGTAGCCAGCTCATCCATGTCCATTCTACCGTAGACCGCGGATCCGCTGTTGCCCACGACGCGCCGGTGCACCTGCGAGCGAAACTGTTGCGCACCGAAGAGGACCAGGCCGAGGTATCTGCCTCGTTCGCTGATGTCGAGGAGCATCTTGCGGACATAGGTGTCCGGTCCGTCCGAGGGCGCATACTTGTTCAGCTCATCAGCGAAAACCACGACTTGTCTTACGCCGAGGGTCCCCGCTTCCAGGCCCTCGCGCAGCTTGGAGACCACACGCGCGAAGACGAGATCTTGCGCTTCCGGTTCGACATTCGCTACGTCGACCACGTAGACACCGCGATCCTCGAACTCGCCCCAAGGCAAATCGCTCACCGCATCGTCGTTGACGACCAGCCCGTGGGCTCGACTCACGATTCCGTTCAAGCGATTCCGCACTTTGCGGATGGTAGCGGTATGGTGGGTCATCCATCTGTCGGTGCCCGCCTGCTCGCAACACAAGAGAACGTCGTCGAACCAGTCTTCGAGATCACGAAACGTGCGGACATGATGGTCGCGCATCACGGCATGGCCGACGCCAGGCCCAAAGGGTTGATCGAGGACGCGGTCGCGGATGAAATCGACCAAGGCATCGGCTTTGGCGTCGAGGTCATCACGCGTGAGCAGCACTTCGGAGAACTGTATGACCTCTTTCAAACCCCACCGCAGAGGCTCGACGTTGTGCATCAACTCCGCATGCGTGCGTAACGTGTTGAGGTTCCAGCCATCCGCCCGATAAGGCGCATAGTAGCGGACGTTTCGGAACGGCTGCGACGGGATGCCCAGCAGCTCGTACATCCGCACGTCGCCAGCGTCGAGCTCGCCGGGTTGATCGAGGAACAGCAAGTCCGGGCCCTTAACATTGAAACAGACGGCCGCGACCGAGCCCTTGGGCGGCGGCATGTGCTCGAACATCGAAGCCAGCAGAAACTCGACGAGGCTCGTCTTGGTGGCGAGTCCGCTGACGCCGGTGATGTTGAGGTGTGCCGCCTCGGGCCCGAGCAGAAAATCGGCGTCGAGATACACAGTGGACTCGAGGCCGCCGCTCGTGTATAGCCCAACAGGGATGCCGGTATCCCTCGCGCCGCCGACGTAGGCGTCCATCCGCAGCCCGACCACCACGTCGTGGTCATCGGCCAGGTAGACGCTCCCCATCGGCACCGGCTGTACGGGCTCCTCGGGCTCGCGCCGCAGAACGGCGGCCGAGAACAGTCGTATTTCCGGGCGCTGTGAAGGCGTTCGACCCTCAGCTGAGGGGTCGGCGTCTGCACCGATGTAATCGTGTAACGGCGACATGAGATCGGTGTAGCTGAAGCCTTCAACGACCACACCGAAGATGGTGCTGGCGTCCGCGACGACCTTGACGATCGAGCCGATGCCGATCACCGCTTGCCGACCCGTCCAAAAATGGAATTCGTGCGTCGTGTTGGGTTTGCGCTCGGTGCCGACGACGCGGCCGATCAGTCTCGGACTAACCTGGTTCACAGCTCGGTTCCATTGAATCTCGGTGCTCAGGCATCTCGCGCTTCGGCGGCCCGCCTGGCTCTATCCTGAAGGCTGAGCACCTCGAGTTTCCTGTGTCGCAGGGCGATCACGGCATCGCAGAGAGCCGAGGCACCGGAGAGCGTGGTGGTGTAAGGTATCCGGTGCTGAATGGCCGCGCGGCGGATGGCATAATCGTCGAACTGGGCGTGCTTGCCCAGCGGGGTATTGATGAGCAGTGCGATCTCCCCGGAAATCATGTAGTCCACGATGTTCGGTCGCCCTTCGTGAACCTTGAGGACCGGCGTCGCCGGTATGCCGCGCGCTCTCATGTAACGTGCAGTTTCCGCCGTCGCCCAGATCTCGAAGCCCATCTCGTGAAACCGGCGGACGATAGGCGTGACGTTCGGTTTGTCCTGGTCGTGTACGGTAACGACGATGCGGCCCGACATGGGCAGCGGGTTGCCGGCCGCAATCTGCGCCTTGGCGATGGCGAGGCCGAACGTGTCGGCGATTCCCATCACTTCGCCGGTTGATCTCATCTCGGGGCCTAACAGCGTATCGACGCCAGGCAACTTGTCGAAGGGGAATACCGATTCCTTGACGGCCACACCCTGCAGACCGTTCTCGCTCGGGAACTCGAACTCGGCGAGAGAGCGACCGACCATGCACCTGGCCGCGATACGGGCGAGCGGTACCCCAGTCGCTTTGCTCAAATAGGGTACCGTCCGACTCGCCCTTGGGTTCACCTCGAGCACATAGACCTTCCCATCACGGACCGCGTACTGGACGTTAATCAGGCCCACGACACCGAGCGCGCGTGCCAGGGCACGCGTGTGTTCCTTCATTCGTGCGACGTGCTCGTCGCGCAGCAAATAGGGGGGCACAACGCAGGCGGAGTCACCCGAGTGGATGCCGGCGTCCTCGATGTGCTGCATGACCCCGCCGATCACCACCTCGTCACCGTCGGAAATCGCATCGACATCGGCCTCGAAGGCGTCCTCGAGGAATTGGTCGATGAGGACCGGGTGTTCAGGCGACGCGCGGACGGCGTGCTCGAAGTACCGCTTGAGAGAGTCCTCGTCGTAGACGATCTCCATGGCTCGGCCGCCCAGCACGTAGCTCGGACGAACCAGGACGGGGTAGCCGACCCGAGTTGCAACTTCGATCGCCTCAGCCTCGCTCATCGCCAGCCCGTTCGGTGGCTGATCGATACCCAACTCCCGGGCCAGGGCTTCGAATCGTTCCCTGTCTTCGGCCCGATCGATGGCGTCGACCGGGGTTCCGAGGACGGGCACGTCCAGGTGCCGCAGCCCCGACGCGAGCTTGAGCGGTGTCTGGCCGCCCATCTGGACCACGACACCTTGCGGCCGCTCGAGGTAAACGATCTCCAGCACGTCCTCGAGAGTCAGCGGCTCGAAGTATAGCTTGTCGCTCACATCGAAATCGGTGGATACCGTCTCGGGATTCGAGTTCACCATGATCGTCTCGAACCCCTCCTCCTCCAGAGCGAAGGCGGCTGAGACGCAGCAGTAGTCGAACTCGACACCCTGTCCGATCCGATTAGGGCCGCTGCCCAGCACGACCGCCTTCGGCCGGTCGCTGCGGATCGACTCGTTCTCTTCCTCGTAGGTGCTATACAGGTAGGGGGTGGCAGCGGGGAATTCGCCGGCACACGTGTCGACCATCTTGTAGGACGGGTGAAGTCCCCAGCCCCAACGTCGATCCCGGACCTCGTCCTCCGTTTCACCTCGTATGCGAGCCAGCAATTGATCACCGAAGCCGAGACGCTTCATCTCCCACGTCGCCTCCATGTCCGGCTCGGCGAGTGAGGCGTACCAAGTCTCGGCGTCCACCAACTCCAGCAGCTGACGGACGAACCACGGATCAATGTGGCTGGCTTCGCAGATCTGCTCGTTAGTCAAGCCGTTCTTTAGCGCCCGTTTGATCTGGAACGGCCGGTTGGCCGTCGGCCGGCGGAGCGCGGCCAGCAGGGTCTCGCCGTCGTCGGCCTCCAATCCGTCATCGCTCAACTTCTCGCCAACCTCCCAGCCGGCCCGCCCGTTTTCGAGGGCTCGGAACCCCTTCATCCAGGCTTCTTTGAACGTACGGCCGATGGCCATGACCTCACCCACGGCCTTCATCTGCACACCGAGCACCGGATCGGCGAGTGGGAATTTCTCAAAAGCGAAGCGCGGGACCTTGACGACGACATAATCAAGGACCGGCTCGAACGAAGCCGGCGTCTCCCGTGTAATCGCGTTGGGCAGCTCATCGAGCCGGTAGCCCACGGCCACCTTCGTTCCGATCCGCGCGATGGGGAAACCCGTCGCCTTCGAGGCGAGCGCCGAAGAACGAGAGACCCGTGGGTTCATCTCGATGACCAGCATCTCGCCGGTCTCCGGGTTCAAGGCGAACTGGATGTTGCAGCCTCCTGCGGCGACACCGATCTCGCGGATACAGGCGATGGCCGCGTCGCGCATCGGCTGATACTCGGCGTCGGACAGCGTCAGAGCCGGTGCCACCGTGATCGAGTCGCCCGTGTGAACGCCCATTGCATCGAAGTTCTCGATAGAACAGACGACCACGACGTTGTCGGCATGATCGCGCATGACCTCGAGCTCGAACTCCTTCCAACCGATGACGCTCTTGTCAATCAGAATCTCGCCGACCGGAGACGCGTCCAGTCCTATGCGCGCGACTTGCTCGAACTCCTCCCGATTGTAGGCAATACCGCCGCCCGTGCCGCCGAGCGTGAACGAAGGCCTGACGATCGCTGGGAAACCGCTGAGCTCGGTGACCGCGACCGCCTCCTCAAATGAGCGGGCGAACCCACCGTGGGGCACTTCGAGGCCGATGCGCCGCATCGCCCCGGCAAACTCTTCTCGGTTTTCCGCCAGTCGAATCGCCCGGGCATCGGCGCCAATCAGCTCGACCCCGTACTTCTCGAGTACCCCAGCGTCGTGAAGCGCGAGCGATACGTTGAGCCCGACCTGTCCACCCATGGTGGGCAACAGCGCGTCGGGTCGCTCGTATTCAATCACCCGCTCGACCCACTCGGGAGTGAGTGGCTCGATGTAGGTGGCGTCGGCCAGGTCCGGGTCCGTCATGATCGTGGCGGGATTCGAGTTCACCAGGATGACCCGGTATCCCTCCTCTTTCAGTGCGCGAACGGCCTGCGTGCCCGAATAGTCGAACTCGCAGGCCTGCCCGATCACGATCGGTCCGCTGCCCAGCAGCAGAACGCTATTTATGTCTTCCCGCTTCGGCATCGATTAAGAGCGAGACCCTCCGTTGGTATGTCCTGTCCTTAGACCGTGAAGAATTCTACCTGGACGACGCGGACAGCGCCAGCCGCTGGTTCCCGACCGCCGGCTGCCGGGACTGCACGTTGCCCCTTGAGCCCGTGGCCCCCAGATTCGGCTCTCGTTGTCCCGACCCGTTTCAACCCCGACGGTGAGTCGCCAATATCATGATCTATGGAAGAAGCAAAGTCCTCTCGACCCAGCTGCTCTCAGCCTCGGCGCTGTTGCTGCTCTTCGGATGCAGCAGCTCAACTACACCGGTGGCCGAGCCGTCTCCCGAAGTCCCGGTCGAGGAGGAGCTGCCACCGCCACCTCCAGAAGAGCCCGTTTCTGCGCCCGTACTCATGGTGGACCTCGACACGGTCCGAGCCGGTCAGTACGACAACGGCAAGATGTGGACCTTCGAGTATCCGCCCCTCGACTATTTCGAGGGCGCCTATGGCTTCGCGCCGGACGCCGGCTGGTTCGAGCGCGCCCGTCTAGGGGCGCTGCGTATCCCCCAATGCTCGGCTTCCTTCGTCTCGCCCTACGGGCTGGTGATGACCAACCACCACTGCGCCCGCGAGAGCATCACGCAGGCGAGCCGATCCGGTGAGAGCCTGCTGGACGACGGTTTCTACGCGACATCGCTCAGCGAGGAGCGCCCCTTGCAAGACGTTCACGCCGACCAGCTGATCGCTATCCTCGATGTCACCGACGACGTCTACGCCGGCGTGGACTCGATGGTCGACGAGGCCGCCCGAGCGGCGGCTCGAGAAGAGAGCACCGCGGAAATCGGTGAGCGAATCGCCGATGAGTACAAGTCAGGCGAAGACAGTGTGGTCGTCGAGGTCATCGCGCTCTGGGATGGCGCCCGATACTCGGCGTACGTGTTTCGCCGCTACACCGATCTGCGTCTCGTGATGGCGCCGCATGGCCAGGTCGCGTTCTTCGGCGGTGACCCCGACAATTTCACCTATCCTCGCTACGACCTCGACATGTCGTTCTATCGAGTCTATGCCGAGAACGGCGAACCCCTTCAAACCGACTACTACTTCCCCTGGAACGCGAACGGTGTCGAAGACGGCGACGCAGTCTTCGTGATCGGAAACCCCGGCTCCACCAGCCGCTTGCAGACCCTGTCGCAACTCGAGTATCGCCGAGACGTCAACGACAAGATGCTCGTTGACTTGTTTGCCAGTCGCGCGGCCGCGCTGCAGGCTTACTACGATGCAGATCCCGAGGAAGGCGAGCGGCTCGACCTGCGAAACGAGATATTCAGTCTGCAGAACTCTCGAAAAGCCACCTTCGGACAATGGGAGGGACTGCACGACCCGGTCATCATGGCCAAGCGGCGGGACAACGAGCGCCGGTTCCGAGCGGCGATCGAAGCCGACCCGACGCTTAAAGAGAGCTACGGACGTTCTCTGGAGCGCATGGCGGAGATCCAGGCGGAAAAGGCCAGCTGGGCACCGGAGTTCGGGGCGTTCCTTGCCCTCGGGAATCCCAGCCTGGACGCGGCGGTCCTACAGCGGGCCTGGACTGCCTTCCTTTATCTTCTGCAACGCCGCCGTGGGACGCCGGATGAACAGCTGGCCGATCTCAGAGACGCCACCCTCGCCGTCGGCGATCAGCCGCTGGGACTGCAGCAGGTCCTGCTGGCGGCCCGCTTCGAAGGATTCAGGCGATCTTTGGGCGATGCCCACCCGGTCGTGACGGGCATTCTGCAGGGACGGACGGCGGACGCGGCCGCCGAGGCCATTCTGGCCCAGTCGGCTCTCGCGGATTCCGCCAGCACGGCGGCAGGTTTGGAGGCCGGCACGCTGACCCTCGAAGATCCCGCGATAGCGATGGTCAGCTCTTTCGCGCAGGAATTCTACAATTGGGCAATCACCTCCGAGGGTTTGCAAGAGCAAGAGAGCGAGGTCGCCAGTCAACTCGGTCGCGCTCACTTCGAGGTCTACGGGACGACCTTCCCGCCCGACGCCACCTTCTCGCTGAGAATCGCCGACGGCGTCGTTCGAGGATACGAGTACAACGGAACGCGGGCCCCGGCGTACACCACGTTCTACGGCATGTATGACCGCCACCATTCATTCGGAGCCGGCAGCGATTGGGACCTGCCGGAGGCCTGGCTCAAACCGCCTGCCGCTTTCGATCTCTCGGCGCCACTCAACCTCGTGATCACAGCCGACATCATCGGCGGCAACTCGGGCTCCCCTGTCGTCAACAGCGAACTCCAGGCCGTGGGCCTGATCTTCGACGGCAACATCGAGAGCCTGCCCGGCGATTACATCTACGACTCGCGCTATAACCGTGCCGTGGCCGTCGACGTCCGCGGCATGCTAGAAGCACTGGACGACGTCTACGACGCCGACCGGCTCGTTCTGGAGTTGACCACCGGGACGATGGCCAGGACGGAAGCGGAAGCGGACGCCAGTCGCAGGTGAGGGATAAGCTAGTGAAGAGTGAAGAGTGAAGAGTAAGAGGTCGAAGGTCGAGGGGTGACGTCTGCCTTGAGCTAAGGAATCAGAGTGCCAATCCCTCTTGACCTATCACTTCTTACTCTTCACTGATGACAGGAGTCATCAAAGTCCCGGCCGCACCTCGCTCTCAGCCCCGCAGCGCCTGGTCGAAATCGGCCGTGATGTCGCCTGGATCTTCCAAGCCGATCGAGACGCGGATCAGGTTCTCCGAGATCCCGGCTTCCGCCCGCTGCTTCGGGGTCAACCGCGCATGGATCATCGAGGCCGCGTGCACCGCCAGCGTCTCGCTCCCACCCAGACTGACAGCCCGACGTGCCAGCTTCAGTCGGGCGGCGAAGTCGCGGGCGCCGTCGAACCCCCCCGCCAGTTCGAAGACCACCATTCCGCCAAAGCCGTCCATCTGCTTCTTCGCAAGCTGGTGCTGGGGGTGCGAAGCCAGGCCTGGGTAGTAGACCCGCTCGACCTGTGGGTGGCTCTCGAGGAATTCGGCAACCGCCATGGCAGTGCTGTTCTGGCGGGCGACCCGGAAGGGCAGCGTCTGCATGCCACGAGCCAAGAGCCAGGCCTCGAACGGGTGTGAGATCATCCCGTAGATGATCAGGGCATACCAGAGGGTCTCGATGCGCTCGCTGTCGCCCACCACGAAACCGGCAGTCACATCGCTGTGCCCACCCAAGTACTTGGTGGCGCTGTGCACCACGAGGTCGATGCCGAGCTGCAGCGGCCGCTGATTGATCGGTGTGGCGAACGTGTTGTCGACGCACGTCGTAATGCCGCGCTGCCGGGCCAGTTTGGCCAGACCGGCGAGATCGGTGATGGCGAGAGTGGGGTTGGTGGGGGTTTCCACGAAGATCAGCTGCGTGTTCGGTCTTAGCGCCTGCTCAAAAGCGCTCAGGTCGGTCTGATCGACGAGCGTGACCTCGATGCCCCAACGGGGCA
>JBDHAI010000004.1:0-29156 GCA_039588155.1 Gemmatimonadota bacterium
GACGAGCAAGCGTTGCTGCTCGCTCTTGCGGAACCGTCCATCGCTATCGAGCTCAGCGAGGGCGGAGAGCATGCGTAGCAGGTCGCCCGGCGCGTAGCTTTGTGAGAACTCGCGGTAGCGGTCGGACAAGTGCTCTGACGCGAAGCGCATGGAGTTGGGATCCTCGAGCCGCATTCTAAGTAACAGGCGCAGCGCTTCACCGAGTCCGCTGTAGAACTCGACGAGATCGTAGCCGCCCGCATTCAGCTTTTCCACGAAGGCGAAGATCTCCGCTGCGCGCCGCTCGAGCAGTATCTCCAACAGCTCGAGGTAGAGCTCTTCCTCGACGAGCCCCAGCACCTGTCGCACATCCTCTGCCGTCACTCGATCGCTGCTAAAGGCCAACACTTGGTCGAGTGCCGAGAGGGCGTCACGTAAGGCGCCATCGGCTTTTCGAGCGATGGGCATAAGGGCGGCCTCGTCAGCCTCGACGTTCTCGGCGGCCAGGACCTCGTTCAACCGCTCACAGATCAACTCAGTCGAGATGCGGTGGAAATCGAAGCGTTGGCAGCGCGACAATATCGGGGGTGCGGCTTGGAAGATCTTGCCGGGCTCGGTGGTGGCGAGAACGAAGATCACGCGGGGAGGTGGCTCTTCGAGGATCTTGAGGAAGGCGTTCCAGGCCTCCCGCGTGAGCATATGAGCCTCGTCGATGATATAGACCTTATATCGGGACTCCTCCGACGGAGCGTACATGGCCCGCTCACGCAAATCGCGAGCGTCGTCCACTCCGCGGTTCGAGGCCGCGTCGATCTCGACTACATCGAGTGACGTGCGGCCTGACCAGATACGTTCGCAGCTCTCGCATTCACCGCACGGTTCGCCGTCCTGTCGGCTCTGACAGTTGAGCGCCATGGCCAGCACCCGGGCCGCCGTCGTCTTGCCGATCCCGCGAGGACCGCAAAACAGATAGGCGTGCGCCACTCGGCCCCGCTCGACGGCGGTCCGCAAGGTCGCCGATACGTGGTTCTGGCCCACGATCTGCGAAAAACTCCGTGGACGATAAAGACGCGCGAGTGCAGGACGATGCATTCTAGGGTCAGAAATGGTTACCCTCTGCGAACGGGAGTGAGCCCTCCCCGCCCACCACGCCGAACCACCACATTGGGCTTGTGACTCGGCAATCTACTCAACCGACAGAATGCCAGCAATGGCTAGCCATTTCAACAGTCAACAGCCGACGTTGAACGTTCAACGTCGAACGTCGACTGTTGACTGTTGACTGTTCTCTTACTCGCCCACCCTCCAGGCGCCTGGAACGTGCTCGATCACCGGGCGTCCACCTGGTCGCACCATTATCCCTATCGCGTCGAAACGGTAATCGAGTCCCGGCTGGCCGTGACAGCGCCGCCAGTGACGGGCGACCCGCTCGACTTCGCGCCGCTTCAGCGCGGTGATCGCCTCGAGGGGATGGCCGAAGCCGCCGCCGGCACGCGTCTTGACCTCGACGAAAGCCACCAACGCGCTGTGGCGAACGATCAGGTCTATTTCCTTATGGCCGTGGCGATAGTTCCGCGCGAGGATGATGTAGCCGAGCTTTTTCAGGTAGCTCTCGGCCAGGCGCTCGCCAAGGATGCCGAGGTCGTGCGGTTGAGCCACCCTGTCACGTCAAAGGGGGAATCAGGTCGCGACCGATGGCCTGCGCGATACCGCGGAGTTCGACGACGAGCTCCGCGAATTCATCGGGGTGAAGGGCCTGCGCCGCGTCCGAGACAGAGTTGGGCGGGTCTGGGTGAACCTCGACCATTATGCCGTCAGCTCCAGAGGCGACGGCGGCCCGCGCCATGGCCGGGACCTTAGTGCGGACGCCCGTACCGTGACTCGGATCGACGATGATCGGCAGGTGCGACAATTCGTGCACGCTGACTACCGCCGTGAGATCCAGCATATTGCGGGCGTGATCGTCGAATGTGCGCAGGCCGCGCTCGCAGAGAATCACACGTGGCTCGCCTTCAATCACGATGTATTCCGCCGCCAGCAAGAGCTCGCGAACCGTCGCCGACATCCCACGCTTGAGGAGGACCGGAATTCCGGCGCGGCCGGCGGCCCGGAGCAGCGGGTAGTTTTGCATGTTGCGAGCGCCGATCTGGAGAATATCGGCGTACTCGGCCACCAGCCCCACGGCTTGCGGATCGAGCACCTCCGTCACTACCGCCATTCCCGTTTGTTCCCGTGCCTTGGACAGGAGCGCCAGCCCCTCTTGGCCCAGGCCTTGGAACGCGTACGGCGAGGTTCTGGGCTTGAAGGCACCGCCCCGCAGGACGGTAGCGCCCGAAGTAGTGAGAGATCTCGCGACCGCCAGGATCTGTTCCTCATTCTCGACCGAACACGGGCCAGCCATGAGCACGATTTCCCGATCGCCGATGCGCGTGCCGTTGGCCAGCTCGATGATCGTGGGCTCTTCGCGCCAATCTCGGCTGACCTGTTTGTACGGCTGTGTGACCGGGATGACCTCGAGAACGCCCGGCAAGCCGATCAAGCGGTCCGCATCGACCTTGCCGTCGTTTCCGATCAGCCCGATGGCGACCCGTTGCCGACCCGGTATCGGGCGACCTTCGTAGCCCATCTTCCCAATCATCCGCACCACCGCATCGATCTCCTCGGCGCGGGCGTTGTGCTTCATGACGATTAGCATCAGCCCATCACGTAATCCTCAACTCTGAATTCGTCAGACCTGGAGTCGCAGACCGTCATACGCCATAACGATCTCACCGTCGAATCCGCCGTTCCGGATGAGGCCGGGGACGTCCAGGCGCTGCAGCTGCGGGTAGACATGCGTCACTGCGATCCGGTCGAGTCCCGCCCCGAGCGCCAGCTGTGCGAGGCGAGTTGGAGACAGGTGGTTGTCCGCCACGAGCTCGTCGGGCAGCGAGCACTCGGCCAGCAGAAGATCGACGCCCCGGAAGAACTCTGCCAGGGCCTCGCTGGGCCCCGTATCGCCGGTATATCCGAGCACCGCATCGTCTGTCTCGAGTCGCAAGGCCAGGCTTTCGGAGGTATGCGGCGTGGCGGCCGAGCGGACGAGCACCCCTCCGACCCGAGCCGGTTCACTTGGGCGGAGCTCGTGAATCGAGACCGGGAAACCGGGATCGGTCACCCAGGGTCCGTAGGCATCGGCCAGGGCGGCGAACACTTGCTGCGTGCCTGCGGGTCCCCAGATCTCGAGAGGAGCGGTTCGCGGAACCTCGAGCCCGTGTCTGAGCGCGAAGATCAACGAGGGGATCTCTCCGATGTGATCGGCATGGAAGTGACTGATCAGCAGATAACCGATCTCACCCCACGGCAGCTCCGCACGCGCCAGCCCGGGCAGCGCTCCTGCGCCGCAATCGACGAGGATTCGGGCGCCGCCGCCCTCCACCCAGTGGCACGATGAGCCGCGCCGTGGATCGGGCACGACCGTGCCCGTCCCGACGGTCACGAGGAGCATCGCCGATCAGGCCACGGCCCCGCGGGCGTAATCGCTGAACTCTACGCCCACGACCTTCGAGACACCGGGCTCTTCCATGGTGACGCCGTAAATCCAGTCGGCCGCCTCGATAGTAACCGGGTTGTGTGTGATCACGATGAACTGCACGCCCGACTTGAACTCCTCGAGCATGGCGACGAAGCGCAGAATGTTGGTCTCGTCAAGCGGCGCATCGACCTCATCCATCACGCAAAACGGGCTCGGCTTCACCAGGTAGATGGCGAAGAGCAGTGACAATGCGGTCAGGGCGCGCTCGCCGCCGGACAACAGGTGTATTCGTTGCGTTCGCTTGCCACGCGGACTCGCCGAGATCTCGACCGGCGAGTCGAGGGGATCCGTCGGGTCCTCGAGCCAGACATCGCACTCACCCCCCTCGAACAGCGTATGGAAGGTCCGTTTGAAGTTGGCCCGAATCTGCTCAAGCGTCTCCAAGAAGGCAGCGGACGCGGTCTCGTTGATCTGGCGAATAGTCTCACGAAGATCGTCCCGCGCCTTGGCCAGATCGTCACGTTGCCCCTGCAGAAACTCCGCGCGTTCCCTCTCGTCCTGATACTCTTGCTCCGCCAGCATGTTGACGAGTCCGATACTCGCGAGCCGCTCCGCGACCTCGTGGAGCTCATCCCTCAAGTCGTCGTGCTCGCCCTCGGCCGGCTCGACCTGAACCGCCAGGTCATCGAACGGGCGACCCCACTCATCCTCTAGACGCTCACGAGTGCGGTGAAGATCGGCTGCGATTTGGGTACGCTCGAGCTCCAATTCGTGGCGCCGCTCCGAATGACCACGCTCCTCCTGCTGAACGCGTCGCAGCAACACCTCAAGATCATCAACTTCCTTGCGAACCGCCTCGACTCGCTCATCCAGCTCTCGCGCTTCGGTCTCGCGACGTGTTTGCTCCCCGAACAAGGATTCGAGCTCACTCGCCGCACCCTCGGTCTCTCGAGCCGAACGTGTGAGCCCAGTCCGCAACTCGTCGGATTCCCGGGCCAGGCGCTGCGAGCGCCCCTCCGCCACGCTGAGCTGCTGCCGCTGAGACTGAAGCTCTCTGTCCACTCGGTCCAGCGCCGCCGCGGCCTTCGCCTCCTCCAGCTGGCGGGCAGTGACGCGTTCCCACAGTTTCTCCCAATCGGCCCGCACCTGTCCCAGCGCCACGGCATCGGGAGCGGCTTCAGCGCCCACCGGCTTGAGCGACTTCAGTGCCAACTCGTCGGCCGACCCCCGCTCGACCGCTGCAGCACGTTGTTCATTCAGTCTCTCGACCTTCGAACGCACGGCCTGCACTTCGTGCTCCGCCGCTGCCACCCGCTCGGCGGCAGCCTCAGCTCGCGCTGCCAATCGAGCGGCCTCTTCCTCGCCCGATCGACGACGTGATTCCAGCTCCTCGATCTTCGAGGCCAACTCCGCGCCCCGGTCTGCAGACGCCCGCACGAGCGCGCCCGCCCGCTCCGCCTCGACCTCGAACTCGGCTCGCTGGGCAGACAGCTGCTCGAGCTCCGCTTTCCGGGCAAGCAAGCCAGCACCGGCGTAGGGCCGTCCGATTCGGAAGATGCCGGTCGCATCTAGGCTCTCCCGCGGCCCCACCCAGGCCTCCTCGCCGTCCAAACGGCCAGCGCCCAGCTGCAGACCACGCAAGAGTCGCGCGGCCCAGGGCGCTCCGGGTCCCTTGGCCCGCAACCCCGGCGGCAGCTCGGCGGGAGTGGCGAATTCTTCGAGCCGCCTCAGCGGAAGGACGACTAGACCGCCCGAACCGTCGTACTCGTGAAAGAACCAGTGCCGAATGCGCTCTACTGCGGCGGCGTCGTCAACCACGAGCCCTTCCATGTACGAACCCAGGTAGGCCTCGACCCCGTCGGCGAACTCCTGAGGTACCTCGAGACTGTGGCCGAGAACGTCTCGGATTCCGAGCTCCTCCGCCCGCTCCAGGGCCGCCTGCACCGCCGGGTTCCTCCCCTCCTCGCCGGAGGTCAACGGAAGCAAGGATTCGATACGTGCCGAGACGGCCTGTAACCGCTCCTGGGCCGCGATCCAAAGCCCACGCAACTCGTCCTGTTCCAAGAGCAGCTCGGTCCGGCGCGAGCGCTCAGAAACCAGATCACCCGACAACTGGCGCCAGCGCTCTTCTGCCACGCCGGCCTGCTGACGTGCTGAGTCTTCCGCTTGTTTGGCGTGCTCTAACGCTGAGGACGCCGCCACCGATCGCGCCTGGGCCTCTTCGATCCACCTCGTTAGCTCGGCGGTCTCAGCACGGGCTGCATCCCTTCCCGCTTCCAATTCGGCCCGTCGCTCGCGGAAGTTCTGCCGGTCAGACTCGACCGCGGCCTCAGCCGCTTCCATCGCCTGACGCTGCTCCGCCACCTCGGCAAGCTCGACTTCGAGTGCTTTAAGATCTTCGCGCAGTGCAGCCAGTGCTGATCGCCGCTCTTCCGCCTGGCTGCCCAGGTTTTCGACCTCGGACCGCAGTTGCTCTTGCAGCTGCTCAAGCTCCCCGGCCTCCTGGCCGATCTGCTCCAGCCGAGCCCTCGCGTGCTTGCCGCGTTCCTCCGCCAGCAACCTCTCTCGCTCGCGGTCTGCCAGGCGATCGCGGACCGCTAGCAGCTCTCTGCCGCCTTCGCTGCGCGCGCGCTCGAGCTCGATCAGCCGCATGCGCGCGGCTTCGTGCCCGGCCTCGGCGGTACGGATCTGGGTCGCGTCTTGCACGTTGGTTTCGGCCAACGCTCGCAATTCCGTTTCGATCTCACCGTTCCGCTCTTGCAGCCGTGTGAGGTCGGCCTGAGCCAATGCCAGCTCGAGAGCCAGCTTGCGCTCTCGCATGTCCAAGTAACGCCGAGCCTTGCCGCGCTGGCGTGCCAAGCTGCGGACTTTGGTCTGGACTTCGGAGATCAAGTCATCGACCCGGGAGAGATCGGCGCCCGCTTCATCGAGGCGACGAGCCGCGACACGCCGGCGGTCCTTGTATCGTCCGATTCCGGCTGCCTCCTCGAACATGGAGCGGCGCTCCTCTGCCTTGTCGCTGAGGATCGCATCGATCATGCGGCCTTCGATGATCGAGTAGGCGTTCGATCCCAACCCCGTGTCGCGGCAGAGATCCTGAATATCGCGCAGACGGCACAACGTTCCGTTCAGGCGATACTCACTGTCGCCGCCGGTATAAACGGTTCGGCTAACGATCACGTCGGAGTAGGGCACCGGCAGTGCGTGATCTTCGTTGGACAAGCGGAGCGTCACCTCCGCGCGATGAATGGCCTTGCGACGCTGGGTGCCCTGGAAGATCGCCTCTTCCATTCGCGAGCCGCGAATGGCCGTCGGTCTCTGCTCACCCAGAACCCAGCGGAGGCCATCGGAGATGTTCGACTTGCCACACCCATTAGGGCCGACGATCGCCGTGATCCCGTCGTGAAAGCGGATGTCGGCTGCATCGGCGAACGACTTGAAACCGTGGAACTCTATCCCGACAAGTTTCATTGCGGCACCCACCCCACCCTTTCCACGAGGTCGCTGTCCAATCCTGCCCTCCTGATCAGCGTCGCGAGCGGCCCGCTGTCTTCCGGGGACTCGAAGCCGCCCGCGTACACGCGATACGCCAAGCTCTCGTCGCCTGCGGCGGCGGCCGCCGGCACCACGTATGCCGGCACACCTTGGTCCAACAGCGAGGCTACGACGGCTCGCGCCTCCGGCTCGCCGGGGAAGACCCCAAAGCCGAACGCCAATCGCACGGGCCTTACATCCCAGGACCGAAGCGTATCTTTGACGCCGGCGCTCACGAGCTCGGCCATCAACGTTTCGGCCTGAGCTCGCTCGGGCAACATGCCGACCAGGACCCGGTAATACACGACGCCGCGCACCGGAGTGGGCGCGACGTACACAGGCAGGCCGGCCTGGGCCAACTCCCCCTGACGCACGAGCGCGTCGTCAAAGGAACTATAAGACGCAATCGCCACGGAATATGGCAGGCTCGTCTCTCGAGGTCGAGCCCCCATGGCCCTTCCGGGCTCTGGGGCGCCTGCGCTGGCGGCGGGGGTACCTGCAGCGGCCTCCAGTCCGACCCGGCCGTCGCCGGGAGCCTCGCCGTTACGGAGCACGCTCCACAGGGCGACCACAAAAGACACCGCGACGACGAGACCGACCGCCGGCACAACGCTCCGCGCCCGAGGGCTCGACAGGATCCGGCGCACAGATGCAGGATACAGGATCCCCAACCGAGGCAGCAGAAACTCTTTCATGCCGGCTAACCCGCCGGCGTGCCGTACGAAACTCGACCTCCCGCGAATTCTCGCGAGTGCCGCCGCCGACGCCGTCAGCTGCGCACCAGGCTCCACGCCCGCGGGGCCGCCCGTCTTCGAATACTCCTTCCAAGGCGGCGAGGGCGCCGGCTCGACGGTCTCGAGCTCTGGGGGCGCGACTTCCTCGCGAATCTCAGGCGGAGCTAGGAACTCGGCCAGCCTTCGCGCACCGCTCGGCAACTCGACCTCGTCGCCCAGCGCGTTGAGCACTACACAAGCTTCGAATCCCGGTATGGGTCCCGCCTCGAGCCAATCCTCGGCGGCGACACAAGCCAGCAAATGTGCATCTGCGGCTGCGAGCCGGGCCGCTATCTTCTGCCAGCGCGGGTGGTGGTAGAGCACCGGCAGGGGCGGCGGGGCGCTGCCCACGGTAAGAAAGAAGAAGGACTCCGCTTCCGGCCGACGCGCCACGGAGGAGAAGCTGGCGCCGCGAAACAGCACATCGACGATCCCCTCGCTGACCTGTACACCGAGGGACTTCGCGAAGCCGAGTCGGGTACGAGCCCCAACATCAGCCAGGATGACCTTCTTCCCTTCGCCGATCCTGCGCGCGATTTCTATCGCGGTCGCGCCGGTCCACCGCCGCTGGCGAGCGTTACCGGCCGCCAGGACCAAGGTGACCGCGCTTGGCCAAGATGATTCAGGCTTCCCCATCTCTACGTCCACCTCCCACATCAACCACCCACGGGTCAGCTCTCTACCGCACGCCGCCGCTCTCCCCAGATACGGACGCGGCGACCCCGGCACCACCCGCTGTGTCGATCGGGGTTTCGACCACCGTGTCCGCAGGACTGGCGTCGTCGGTCCCGCTCGTGTCGACCGGGGTAACGGCTCGCTCGATTCGCAGGATCCACGGCTTGTACCCGTAACGTGCGCCCAGCGAACGGGCGGCAGCCTCCGCCTGCGCGCGATTGGGATAGGGGCCGACTATGGCCCGAAACCACTCCACCCCCATCACATCTCGGTGTCGATCCAGTACGCCAGGGTATCCGACCCTGCGGAGCCAGGCGACGAGATCGTCCACACCGGGTCGCTGGCGTGCAGCCAACACCACGGCGTAGTGGCCGGGCACCGCACTCGCGTCGTCCGCCTCGCCCTCACCTCGCGCGCCCGCGCCGCCGGCCGTGTCGACCTGGCTTGCGGTCCGGCGCGCGAGCTCGATCCGAGGACGCGGTGGCTGCCACCTTACTGTCAACCATTTCTCGTTCGCGGAGAAGCTATAGCGTGCAATCTCGACCAACCGAGACGAGTCGTACAGCACTAGCTCTTCGCCGACGCGGACAATCAAGCGACCGCCGGGCAGCGCCACGGGCAGGGACTCGTCCCACTCGGCCGCGATGACGCCCAGGACGGAATCAACACCGACCTGAAGAACGACCAGCTCATCGACGCCCTCCAGCTTTGCCATCAGGTTTGCACCATTCAGACTGAACCGGAGGGCAGCAACACGACCGGGAACGGCGATCTCACCGACAATTTGGTTCTGCAAGCGATCGTAAACGTGCAGGCTCTGGCCGGCAGCAATGTAGAGCCGATGTCCCGACGGGGTCGCGGCGATCGCTCGCGCCGGCTCCGGCAGAACGATCTCGTCGACGTCTCCCAACTCCGGCAGGCTCAAGCCGTGCACAAGGGAGTCGGAGGCGTCGCCAGCAACGTAGTACAGCCGCTCGCCCCAGGCCGTTACGACCAGATCACGGACGGCGGGTACCTGCCGACGACCTAGAGGCCCGGTCTCCGGCGGCTGCAGGACGATCAATTCCTTCTGAGGCTCGGCTTCGACGACGGCGACAACGCGTCCACTGCCCGCGTTGGCCAAGCGCCCGAGCGACCCTTCCAAACGCACGTTCCAAGCTGGCGATTCAGCCACGAGCTCGAGACTCGACTCCGTTCGAGCCACGACGAGCCCCGTGGTCCCCTCCAAGGCGAGAGCCATCTGGGCCATCGCACCCAGGCTGTCGAAATTCAGCAAGTGACCGGTCAGATAATCGTAGAGCACGATCCGGGAATCGCTGAACTGAATCCAAATCGACCCTTCGCCGGGCCAAGCGGCGGAGACGTCGCCCAAGTCCGGCGGTGCCCAGGTCGGAGATTCTAGGTTTTCGGATCCCAGGTAGGTCAGCGGGCCTCCAGAGAGCGGGAGGCCCAGTAGCCCCCACCCTTCCGCCGAGCCCAGCCAGGCCACCCGGTCGAGCTCGGACACGCGTGTCGGCGAGGAGTCCGCTCCGGATCCGCAGGATCCCAGCGCGGGCAACCCGCACACCAGCGCGATGACAAGAACCGCTCTCTTCGACAGGTACAACGCTAGATCGGTGTCCCCCGCACCCGAATCATCACCCCTAGGACCGCAGTTGAGAAGGCTGGAGTTCGTAGGCTGGTGAAAAATAGCCGAGCCTGCGCTGCCGACGCAAGACAGTCGTTCGGTTTGAGCCTAGAAGGTGGGCCCAAAAGACAGCGACCAGACACCGGAATTGCGGTATGGCCGATCGAGCGGGTAGCTGTAGTCGATCCGGAATACGTTGTAGAAGATATTCAGGCGAAGTCCAGCACCGATGGTTTTCACCGGTGCCCGCACATCGAACGGGTCCTCTCCCGGTCGACGCGACCAAACCAGTTGATCAAACGAATTGAACGCTGCCCCCATATCGAAAAAGATGACCGCGGTGGTTGGCGGCAGACCCAACGGCACGATTCCGAGATCCAGAAAGGTGAAGATCGGAAAGCGGAACTCAGCGCTGGCGAGCGCCAGGCTGCTGCCGATCAGCTGGTCGCGAACCGGACAGAGAGTCGTACCCAGGCTAACGACTTCCCTGACGGACTCGACACACTCGGCGAGGTTGAACGAACCGCCGTCGTACCCACGCATGTAGTACGGGCCGCCCCAGTAAACGCGGAACTCGTGTTCGTCTGGCCCCGCGCGCGAGTACGCCGAGAATCTCGTCGCAAGGTTGACCTGTCCACCGAGGTTTATGTAGTTGCGCAAATCGACGACAATATTGTTTACGACGATGTCTCCGAAGTATCGGCCAAACTCGATTCTGTAGCGCTTTCCGGCGATGGGGCCCGTGTACCCGAATAACGCATTGTCCCATACCATCGCTACGGATGGACCCGCGAACACCATGTTCTCCAGCCGGCGCGTCGACCGATCCGCACTATTGGTCACCCCAACCAGCAGGCGGTCGATTACACTGTCGCGACTGACCAGAAAGCCTGAAGCCGAAAACTCGACCCGCTGAAACGTGTTGAGCGGATAGTGGATGTCCGTGCTCAGAATACGATAGACGTCCCGCTGGAAGCGGTCTTCGACGACGCGGCCGTCGCCGTTGTCGATCGAGGCTGTCGTGCCCCAAAAACGATAGAGCGGGAACTGCTGGTAGCTCATGGACAGGTTGGCACGCTCACGGCGGTAGGAGTACTGCGTCACGATGTAGGCGTCGTCCAGGGAGCCAGCGATCTGTCCCCAGAGTAACACGTTGTGGTCGCCCATGATGTCCGAAAGCAGGATGAAGGAGCCCCCATACACACCGCTGCCGTAGAAGCCACCAACCTGTGCACCGATCACCGGTTGCCCGATCACGTCGGGAGTAAGCTTGATCTCGTAGTCCCGCTGCTCGAACGACGCGGTGTCCGGCAACCCCAGTTTGGCGTCTCGCAACAGTGACTCGACCGTCACTTCCTGCTGCACGACCGTCTCGCCCGCCGGTGGTGCCTGGCCCGACGGGCGAAAGCCTCCCAGTACCCTATAGAATGACTGACTGGCCCGGTCCGCTGCCTCTCGAGCCGCCTCTGATGCGGTGTCTTGTCCGACGCTGCCCTTGACCCACGCATCGAGAGCGTCGATACCGCCGTTCTCCACGTCGTCACCGTTGTCGGCGTCGAGACCGTTGTCGGGGTCGTCGCCGTTGTCCGTCTTGGCGATCAAGGTGGGCAGGGGCGCCGTTTCAACGGGCCGCGCCAGGGAGCGAGGTTGGTCGATGACGTAGATGTTGTAGCCGGCGCCCTCGAAATACGTGAAGGCCAAGCGGTCCGCGTCGGCCGACCAGGCGATCGCCGGGCTCAGCGGGGTGATACCCGTAACTCCCGAGAGAAGATCGGTGACCTGGGAGAGCCTGTTCTCCACCCTTGACCACACGAAAATGTTGTTCACGCCCGTGCGGTCGGAGACGAACGCGATCGCGTCACCTTCGGGCGACCAAGCCGGATTGATGTTCTTGCCCTCCTCTTGATAGGGCAGCAACTCGACATCGCCGCGGCTCACGTTGTACAGGGCGATGCGAAAGTTGCCGAAAATCAGTTCGTCGAAATCGGTACCCTCGCCCCGATCCGTCGCAATCGCTATGTGCTGTCCATCCGGTGACCAGGAGGGATGGAGATCGGCGTACTTATCATCTGTCAGCTGCTGCAAACCATCGCCCGTCACATCGACGACGAACAAATCACTCGTCCCGCCGAGCAATCCCGTAATAGCGATCCGCTGGCCGTCCGGCGAAAACGTCGGGTTCTGCAGCCCATCGAGGTCGACCCTGATCTTGCGAGCGACCCAACGCTTCTCCAGATCGTAGATGTAGAGGGCGTCCCGGCCGCCGACCTGCGCGACGAATGCCAGGTACCGCCCATCCGGGGACCAGGCGGCCGACGAATTCAGGAACCTCAGCGACTCGAAATCTGGAGTGCGCGCCGCTTTCACTAGCCGCGCCTCGATCTTGCCGTCCTCGGCCGAGGCCAGCCAGAGATCGTAGAACGAGTAGAGGTCGTTTCCTCGATCGGAGAGATAGGCGACCCTGCGCCCGTCGGGCGACAGCACCGGGGCGAGGTACGAGGCGAATTCTTTGCTCCGCAACCGGAACGAATGCCGAGTCAGCCGCCGGCCCACTTCCTCCGCGCCGGCGAATCTGGCAACCTCCGGTATGTATGTTGTACGGATCGTCTCGAGCCAATCCGTCGACAACTGCTCTCCGCTGATGCCCAAGGTCACCTGGATCGCGCTTTCCAGCCCGATGCGCAGGGCGCGCTGAAGCAGCAGGCCGATGGTCTGATCACCGTACTTGCCGCCGATATACGCCCAGAGCGACTGACCGAAGCGGTACGACAGGTAGTCGTTGTAGAGCGACATCTCGGGAATAGTCCGGAGGTACCCCGTCAATACGGCATCCCTGAGCCAGGCATGTGTGTGCGTATCCAGCTTCCCGATGGACAGATACTCGGCCATCCCCTCCACGAACCAGAGCGGCGGCTGAAAGGCGTTCAGGTCGATTTGACTGGCCAGGCCGCGGGCGATGACATCGTACTGGAACGCATGAACCAACTCGTGCGCGAGCACGTGCTCGAAGTCGGCGTACGAGCCCGTGAATGGGAGTATGACACGTCGCTTGGAAAACTCGGTTACACCGCCGGTCCCTTCGGAGATGAAGCCGGCCAGCGCGTTCGTTTGCTGGAACTCGCTGTGCGACGCATAAAGTATGATGGGCTTGCGCTGCTCGAATTCGTGTCCGAGGATCCGGCTCAGCCGGACATAGGATCGCTCGGCCAGCCGCGCGGCGTCCAGCGCGGCGGCGCGCTCTCGCGTGTAGTAGTAGATGTCGAAGTGAGCGGTGCGGAGGACCTTGAAATCGAAGACTTGATACTGAAGCTTGTTACGGCCGAACTGGGCGGAGGCAGGCTGCTGGGTAGTGATCAGCAGGATCAAGACCGCGCACAGCTTGCCCGTCGCCCGCCTAACCGTCCCCCCGGGGCCGTTCCGGGCACGCCCCGTCATGGCGCCGGCCCCTCCGCGAACAGCATCGCCGCATCGCCCCACAACCGCTCCAATTGGTAGAACTCACGCACGAGTGGGTGAAATACGTGAATGACCATATCGATGTAGTCGATCAGCACCCAGCGAGCCGTCTGTACACCTTCCACGCCGGACGGCTTCACTCCCACTTCCCCCAACCCATGCACAATGTGGTCCGAGATGGCGCGGACGTGAACGTCGGAGTCACCAGAAACGATGATGAAGAAGTCGGTCGCGTCGGAAAGGCCGCGCAAGTCGAGAACCAGCGGCTCGCGACCGTTGCGCTCCAGAGAAAGCTCGAGCGCAGCCTGCACCTGCTGAGGGAGGTCAGCGTGCCGCAAGCCGCCGTTCGCCGCCACGCGCGGTTCAGCCCCGAACATGCCAGGTTGTCGCTGTCGATCGAATCACCTGGACCTCGATCGCTTCGAGCTATATCCTCGCCGGCCGCTGCCCACTTATCACTCGGCTTGATAGAAGACGGCCCAGGCACCAGGACCCGTGTGGGCCGCGAGAACGCCGGCGGCCGGCGCCACCAGCACCTCATCCGGTTGGAACTCCCTGCGCAAGGCGTCGGCGATCTCGTCTGCCACCTGCCGGCAGTCCACGTGCGCGACTCCCATACGCAACCGCGACCGCACACGCGGTACCCGCTCCTTCAGTAGATCGATGACCCGCGGCCTCAGCGCCTCGCGCCCGCGAACTCGATCGACTGGGATCATCGTGCCTTCTTCATCCACGCTGAGCACCGGCTTCAGGTCGAGCAGGCTGCCGAGAAAAGCCCGGGCTTTGCCCAAACGTCCGGAGCGTCTCAGATACCTCAGCGTATCGACAGTCAGCAGCAGACCCGAGCGTCCCCGCAGACGATCCAATTCCGCCACGATCTCATCGAGCCCGCGGCCCTGTCGCGCGAGCTCGGCAGCGCTGAGCACCTGCAGTCCCAAACCCAACGACGCCGATCGCGAGTCGTACACGCGCACGGTAGCATCCTTGAGCCGCCCCGCGACAGTCTGAGCCTGACCGAGAGTCCCGGATAACGCGCCTGCAACGAATATGCCCAATACCGCGTCGGCCTGCTCGGCGGCACGCGCGAACGAGCGCTCCATTTGCGCCGGCGCTGGCTGAGATGTCGTGGGCGGTGGCTGGCTCGGGTCGGTCAACCTGTGGATGAACTCCTCATGGGTGATGTCTACCTGGTCGAGAAAGGCCTGGTCGCCAAACATGACTGTGAGGGGAACGATCGTCACGTCGTGCTCGATGATTTTCTCAGGCGGTAGATCGCACGTCGAGTCCGTGATCAAGGCGATGCTCTTGGCGGTGCGGCGACGGCGATGCTGCGCATACATGTCCTCGGCCTTCACGCACTCGACCTCTACCCCGAGTCTCGCCAGCGCAGCCTCCACCCGATCCGGCCCGTCGGTGTGAATGTGAATCTTGGCGACGGTGTGCGCCCGCGTGACGATGAGCGAGCCGCCGAATCCTCGGACGGCGTCCGCCAGAATCCGGCGCTCCGGCGGTGGTTCGGCGCGGACCACGAACTCGGAGCAGTAACGGAAGGCGCGTTCTTCGTCGTCAGGGAATTCGGCCAGAGCTGCTGCATCGACGATGTCCAGCGTGACCCCCGCGGGCCCTCGAGTCGGATGGGCCATTCCGTCGATGAGCGAAACCACACCCTCCATGAAGCGCACAAAGCCCTTACCACCGGCGTCGACCACGCTCGCCTCGCGCAGGGCGGGCAACAGATCGGGCGTGCGCTCTAGCGATTCGCCCGCCGCACTGAGCATCTGCCGGGCCAGCGGCCCAAGGTCCAAGATTTTACGCGAGCCCTGTCTGACCACCTCGACCGATTCGCGGACGACGGTGAGTATGGTTCCCTCTTTCGGCTTGTCGACGGCCTGGTAGAGGGAGTCCGACGCGCAGCTCAGCGCCTGCGCCAGCTCGACCGGCCCGGCCCGCCTGCATCCCTCGAGACCTTCAGCGAAGCCCAGGAAGAAGTGGGACATCATCATGCCCGAGTTGCCTCGCGCTCCGAGCACTCCAGCTTCCGCGAGCCGGCTGGCCACGCCCGAAATCGAAAGGTCCTGAACTCCACTCAATGACTCGGCCATTGAGCGGAGTGTCAGGACCAGGTTCGTGCCGGTGTCGCCGTCAGGTACAGGGAATACGTTGATTCGATCGAGCTCTACACGGTGAGAGCGTACGTTCTCCGAGCCCGCTAGAAAGAGACGCTTCAGTCTTCTCCCGTCGCAGTACGCGATACTCAGGTTCTAGTCCCCCTCTTCCTTTATCACCCAGACCTTCACGGAAGCCTCGACCTCAGGATACAACCGGATCGGCACCGAGTACACTCCCAGCGCCTTGATGGGCTCCTGGAGGACGACATGGCGGCCATGCACGTCGAATCCTTGCTCGCTCAGCTCGCCTGCGATGTCTCTCGGCCCAACGGAACCATAAAGCTTCCCTTCTTCCCCGGCCAGCATCGAAAAAGTGATCGACGTGCCGTCTATGCGTCCGGCAAGCAATTGAGCCTTCGACCGATCTCGCTCCTCCGCCATCAAGGCGGCCTGCCGCTCTTGATCGAGCAGTCGCCGGTTTTGCTCCGTGGCCCGATACGCCAGTCCCTGCGGAAGAAGGTAGTTGCGCGCATAGCCGGGCTTCACGGTCACCACGTCACCGACGTCGCCGAGGTTATCCACTTTTCGCCTCAATATGACTTGCTGATTTCTAGCCACTGCACCTCTCCTAGTTCGATCTCAGCGTACAGGAGACACCGCCTTCTCATGACTTTCCTGCCCGCCCACGTACGTTCAGCCACGTGTCACTCAGTCCGACAATCAGCATCGCCGCCAGCAGCAATGCAAGGATCGGGTAGAGAAGCAATGCGATCACCCCGCCCACGATCCCGGCCGCCAGCGAAATCCCACCTACCAGGCTCAGCACGACCGCGAAACCGCGGACAATATACAGAAAGCCCATGAACAGGACGGCGTTGCTACCGATCCTGTCCGCGACCTCTCCGATCGGCGCCAACAACAGCCCGAGCCCGATCACCCAAACCCAAACCAGGTGATCGTTGAACCGAAAGCTCCGCAGCTCCGAAAAAGACGGGCTCGGGTTCCCGGCTAGCCAACTCCTCACACCGATCGCGACTCCCAGGGCACCGAGCGAACTCACCCCCAGCAGGGCGGGAAAGACCAGTACCTGAAAGCTGACGACCCGGCTCAGCACGCTCTGCACCGTGTCGTTGGCCACGTCGCCCAACAGGCCCGCCGCCGCCTGCACCGCCTCAGCCGCCCGGACGGTCATCAGTGCGTTTAAGTCCTGCCAGACGGTGGGGCCAGCCAACAAGACGGCCGCCACGATCGCCGTGGCGAATGCCAGCGCAGACAGGGCTTGGGCGGAGAAACCCCAACCCGGGCGCCAGCCCACCACCCATACGAAGGTTCCGGCCAGCACCAGCGACCAGCCCCGCTCAAACCACCAAATTCCCGAGCGGTCGCCCGAGAAGGCCAGCACCACCGCGGCCGCGACGACCGCTGCCGCGCTGAAGCCGCGCGGCCCATACGTGGCCAGCAGCAACGCCAGCGGCAGCCCGACCAGGACCAGCGGTTGGACCACCGCGAAAGCGACGGTGACGAACGCGAAGCCCGCGATGCGGACCATTTCGCTCCGCCCCGAAGACACTTATCTGTACCGGCGATAGTCCTCGACGTAAGGCAGTAGCGCCAGGTAACGGCCGCGCTTTATGGCCCGCGTCAATTGCCGCTGATGGAACGAGCAGCTACCGGTAATCCGGCTCGGAACCATCTTCCCCCGCTCCGTCACGAATCGCGACAGCAACGGCTCATCCTTGTAGTCGACGACCTCGATCTTCGCCTCGCAGAGGTGACACGGCTTACGGCGCCGGCGCATCGACCTACCCCCGCGGTCCGATTGGTTTCTGCTCGACCTATTCATCGTCGGATCCCCCATTCCTTTCCTGGAAGCGGTTAGATACCGTAGCCGACGACGAACCCGGTACGGGCAGCTCTCCCTCGGAAAGCACTACGAGGTATCTCAGCACGTCCTCGTCCAGCTTGATCGCCCGCTCGAACTCGGGGAGGCTGTCCGGGCTGGTCCGAAACTGGACCACCACGTAGTACCCGTTGTCGTGCTTCTTGATGGGGTACGCGAGCTGACGTTTTCCCCAATGCTCGATCGCGACGACCTCGCCGGAGCCCTCTCCGGCGCCGAGTTTGTTGAAACGCTCGAGCTTCTGATCGATGACAGAACGATCGAGGGCTGAGTCGAAGATGTAGACAATTTCGTAGTCACGCATCGTCACACTCCTCTGGTCTCGGCTCGATGGCTCGAGCCTCTTTCGGCCCCGCCTGGTGACCATGAGCGGAGCAGGTTCGTTAGGGCAGGTCTTGACCTGAGATTCGACGAATCTACCCGATCAGGCCCGCTTCCTCAAGCTCCCCGGCGATGAGCGTCGGAATCAGCCATGTGCTCTGAAGAGCAGGATGTCGCCGTCCTCGACCACGTGCTCACGGCCCTCCGACCGGACTATCCCCGCTTCCCGGGCCGCCCGGAGCGACCCGAGACGCTCGAAATCGCGGAAGTTCACGGTTTCAGCCCGGATGAAGCCCGTCTCGAAGTCGCTGTGCACGACGCCCGCCGCGGCGTCGGCATGGGTGCCGCGGGGGATGGTCCAGGCTCTCACCTCCTTTTCGTTGAACGTGAAGAAAGTGATGAGCCCCAGGAGGTCGTAGGTGGCCCGGACCAGGCGCCCCACGCCCAGCTCCGCCAGACCCAACCCCTCCAGGTACTCCGAGCGGTCCTGCGGTTCCAAATCCAGCAGCTCCGATTCCAAGCGGCAACAGAGTGTGAGCACCCGGTCGGCACCCACGGCGTCCGCGAGCGCCGTCGCCTGTCGATCGCCTCCCGCCGCGCCCTCCTCGGCAACGTTGGCCACGTAGAGCACCGCCTTGTGGGTGAGCAGAAAGAGAGAGCGGAGGATGCCGTCCTCGGCAGCGCCGACCTCGAGATCTCGAGCCCCGCGGCCCCTATCGAGCCACTCTAGCAGGCGCTTCATGAACTCGGCCTCGCGTTCGGCGACTCGGTCTCCGCTTCGTGCGGCCCGCTCTACCTTGTCCAGCCGGTTCTGGACGGTCTCGATGTCAGCGAGGAGCAATTCGGTCTCAACGGTGCGCACATCACGCACGGGATCCACGCCACCGGCCGGGTGTGCCACGTTCGTGTCTTCAAAGCAGCGCACGACGTGCACGATGGTTTCGACCTCGCGGATATGAGCGAGAAAGCGATTGCCGAGCCCTTCTCCTCGGTGCGCGCCTTCGACCAGGCCAGCGATATCGACGAACTCCACGACAGCGGGGACCCTCGCGGGCGGCGCGACCAGCTCGAAGAGGCGATCCAGCCGGGGCTCGGGGACCTCGACGACCCCGACGTTCGGATCGATGGTGGTGAACGGATAGGCTTCGGCGGGAACGCTCGACGCGGTGAGCGCATTGAACAACGTGGACTTGCCGGCGTTGGGCAGTCCTACGATACCAGTCTTCAGCGCGCGACTCATGTCACGGAGGTTGTTCAACGTTCAACAGGCGACGTTCGACGTTCTACGCTCAGCTCCGGTCTCCTGGCGTAGCGGTGGCGTTGAACGTCGACCGTTGAACGTTCCTTCAGCCTAGGGCGACAAAGAACGGGGCCAGCACCAGGCTCACCACGCTCATCAACTTGATGAGAATGTTCATCGAAGGACCCGACGTGTCCTTGAACGGGTCGCCGACGGTATCGCCGACGACGGCCGCCTTGTGCGGTTCGGAGCCCTTGCCTCCGAATGCCCCGGCTTCGATGTGTTTCTTTGCGTTGTCCCAGGCGCCGCCGGCGTTCGCCATATACAGAGCGAGCAAGACGCCGACCAGTGTGGCGCCTGCCAGCATGCCGCCCAGCGCCTCGACCCCCAACAGCGTACCCACCAGCACCGGCGCAATCACGGCGATAGTGCCGGGCGGGATCATCTGAAACAGCGCGGAGCGCGTGGCGATGTCGACACAGCGCGCGCTATCCGGCTTGGCTTCGCCCTCCATCAGGCCGGGTATCTCCCTGAACTGCCGACGTACTTCCTCCACCATGCCGGACGCTGCCCGTCCCACGGCGGTCATGGTCAGCGCAGCGATGACGAACGGCAGCGTGCCACCGATGAAGATTCCGATGACAACCATCGGGTTCACGACGTTGATTCCCGATTCCTGCAATCCGACCGCCGAGGAGTAAGCACTGAACAGGGCGAGGGCGGTGAGAGCTGCCGACCCGATGGCGAAGCCCTTGCCGATCGCCGCCGTCGTGTTGCCGATGGCGTCCAGGCTGTCGGTGATGGAGCGAACCTCGGGTCCCAATCCGCTCATCTCCGTAATCCCGCCGGCGTTATCGGCGATGGGACCGTAGGCGTCAACCGACATGGTGACACCCACGGTCGCCAACATGCCCACGGCGGAGATCCCGATTCCGTAGAGACCGGCGAACTCGAAGGCCACCCATATTGCAACGCAGATCAGCAGCACGGGGATCGCCGTCGACATCATACCGATGGCCTGGCCCGCGATGATGTTGGTCGCCGCGCCGGTCTTAGATGCCTCGGCGATCTTCTTGATCGGATTACCTGCGGTGTAGTACTCGGTGGAAAGACCGATGAAGATCCCGACCAGCGAGCCGCCGAACATGGCCCAGAACGGACCGTATGTTCCGAAATCGCCGTTGCCGGCGAAGATGTCGAGCTCGCCGGTGAGCCACCATGCCGCGATCCAGAAGAGGATCGCCGCTATGTACGTGCTGTTCCGCAAAGCCGCGGCCGGGTTCATCTTCTCCATCAGCTTCATGGCGAATATGCCGGCGAAGCTGGCTACGAGTCCAAACATGACATAGAGGATCGGCAGGGTCACCGCGGCCAGTCGTTGGTCGGACATGATCTGAACCGACGTTGCAGCAATGGCGATGGTCGCAATCACCGATCCGACGTACGACTCGAAGATGTCCGCGCCCATCCCGGCGACGTCGCCGACGTTGTCACCCACGTTGTCCGCGATCGTGGCGGGGTTACGCGGGTCGTCTTCCGGGATTCCCGCCTCGACCTTGCCCACCAAATCGGCCCCAACATCCGCCGCCTTGGTGTAGATGCCCCCGCCGACACGCGCGAACAGGGCGATAGAGCTCGCCCCCATGGCGAAGCCGGCGATGATCTCGCTGAAGGTCTTGAAGTCAGAGTCAGAAGACAGTCCGCTCGCGAAGACGAAGATCATGACGCCGATGCCGAGCAGCCCCAGGCTCCCCACCGACAGCCCCATGACCGCGCCACCGTTGAAGGCGACGCGGAGCGCCTTGCCCTGCCCCGACTCGCGAGCTGCCTCCGACGTCCGCACATTGGCTTCCGTGGCGGCGTTCATGCCGAAGAACCCGGCCATCAGCGAGCATATCGCCCCGCCGACGTAGGCCAGCGACGTCGGGAGCGAATTCAATGCCAGGTACAACAGGAATGCAACGACGATAATGAAAGGGATCAGCACAGAGTACTCACGCTTCAGAAACGCCGTTGAACCCTCCTGGATCTGCTGCGCCAGTCCGGCCATCAGATCCGACCCGACCGGCTGCCGTTTCAGGTATAGGTAGATAAACCCGGCCATCACTAGACCGAGAACGCCCAGGGGTGCCGCAAAATTGATGGCTATGCCCGTCACAGACCCTCCTTGGTCGGTAACGCTTCAGTTCTCATCCGAGATCACCGTTACGTTGTAGCGATTCATCGCCGATTCAATGCCCTCGCGCGCCCACAACTCGACCCCTTCGCATGAACGCGGAAGGGCCTCCAATACCGAGTCTTCGTCGTCCGGGTCATCGAAATCCGACAGAACCCATTCAGCGAGGACAACGCCGGCGGGGGGTTGGCCCACACCTATTCTCAGCCTCGCGTACTCCTGCGTGCCGAGGGCGTCCTCGACCGACTGCAATCCATTGTGGCTCCCGGCGGATCCGCGTGCCCGGAAGCGCAGCCGCCCGGGATCCAGCGCCGCATCGTCCACGACGATCAGCAGGTCTGCTCCGAGCGCCAGCGACTCCCATTCCAACATGGCGCGCACGGCAAGCCCGCTTCGGTTCATGTAGGTCAGCGGCTTGACCAGCCACACGGCGCCGACGCCGGCCACTTCAGCCGTGGACCGGAGCCACAGATCGTCTGCTTCGAAAGGGGTAGCGGACCAGCGGCGCTTGAGGGAATCGAGCAGCCACCACCCTACGTTGTGCCGCGTGGACTCGTAACGGGCTCCCGGGTTGCCCAGTCCGATGACAGCCTTCAGAGCTAGCTCTCCTCCCGCGAGGCCTCCTGCTGTTCTTCAGCGGCCTTTGCACGACCAACCAGCTCGGGCTCGGCCTCCTCTTCGGCAGCCTCGAGCTCCTCGACCTCCTCGACCTCCTCGACCTTGAGCACGGCCGGCGGCACGATGGCCGCGATTGTGGCCGTCAGCTCGTCCAGGATCTCGACGCCTTCTGGAACCTCGAGTTCGCCTACCGTTACGCTGTCACCGATCCCCAGGTGAGAGATGTCGAAGTCCAACGCCTCCGGGATATTCGACGGAATGCAACGAATCTCGATCTCGTGGCGGAGGTGCTCGATGATGCCACCCTCTTTCACTCCGGGCGCAACGCCATTTAGCCGCACCGGCACCTCGAGTTTGACCTTCTCACCCTCGTGTACCGCCAGGAAGTCGACGTGCAGGATCTCAGGTCTGTACGGGTGGATCTGCACGTCACGGATCAGCACTCGCTGCGTCTTACCGTCCTCGAGTTTCAACTCGATCAAGGTGCTTTCGTGACCGCCCGAGGAGACCAGCCGTTCGAGCTCCTTCGTGTTCACCGAGCAGGAGCGCGTCTCTTCTCCGTGGCCATAAACCACTGCGGGGACGCGGCCCTCGCGCCTCAGCGTGCGCGCCGCCCCTTTGCCAGACTCACTTCTCGGCTGAACGGTCAGTGTAACTTGCATAGTCATTTATTCAATTCCTCTACTTCGACAGAGATCCAAGACAACCTCGACATCCGTTCACTCGAACAGGCTACTGATGCTCTCGTTGTCGTGCACATATCGGATCGAACGCGCCAACAGATCGGCAACCGATAGCACACGCAGCGCCGGCCAGTGCTTTTCCGGCGGCAGGCCGATCGTATCCGTAACCGCAACTTCGCTCACGGGCAGCTCTGAGAGCAGACCGACCGCTGGCCCACTCAACAATGCATGCGTAGCGCAGATGAAAATGTCCTTTGCGCCTTTGTCCTTGAGCGCGCGCACAGCCTCGGCCATCGTGCCGCCCGTATCGATCATATCGTCCGGTAGCAAGCAGTTCCTGCCCTCGACATCGCCGATGACGCTGACGACTTCGACGACATTGGGCTCGGGTCGTCGCTTGTCGATCATGGCGATCTGACCGCCGAGTCGCCGGGCATAACCACGCGCCATCTTCGCCGCCCCGACATCGCTGGCCACGACCACAAGCGGGGCCAGGTCTCGCCTGCCGTAGTGTTCGACAAACACCGGCAGTGCGTAAAGATGATCGACCGGGATGTCGAAGAACGCCTGCAGCTGGTGCTGGTGGAAATCGATGGAGATGACCCGGTCGGCGCCTGCCTTGGCGATCAAGTTCGCCATGAGTTTCGCGCCGATGGCCACTCGCGGCTGGTCTTTGCGATCCTGTCGCGCGTAACCGTAATACGGGATCACCGCCGTCACCCGCGCCGCCGAGGCGCGGCTAGCCGCATCGGTCAGGAGCAGCAGCTCCATAACGTTCTCGGCGGGAGGGTTAGTGGGCTGAATGATGAAGACGTCCCTACCGCGCACGTTCTCGTCGATCCGCACGAAGATCTCGCCGTCTGCAAAGCGCTTGATCGTGACATCGCATATCCGGCTGCCGAGCTTCTCCGCGATGGCCTCCGCGAGCGGCCGGTTAGCCGTCCCCGAGAGCAGCATCATCTCACGGCTCATCGGATCGATGATCGATGTGTCAGTCACGCTTGGATACCCCTGGAGTTGAAAAGCCCCGCAAGTTATCCCGGGCCTATTTGGGCGTCAACGGGCCCGCCGGCCGCGTGGCGCCCAAGCCGTCGGCCCGATGTCGGGGCCGTTCGACCAGCTTACTCCAGGCTCCGCCACGCCTTGTCCTAAACGTTCACGCGTCTCAGATTTCCCGTCCAATGAAGCAACACATCGCCACGCTGCTGTTGTTCTTGCTTGGGCTCGGCGCCCTCTACTTGGGCGCGGACCTGATGATCAGGGGGGCTTCACGTCTCGCTCGCCGCCTCGGCGTCAACGCACTGGTCATCGGCCTGACCGTTGTCGCGATGGGCACCTCCATGCCCGAACTGCTCGTCGGCATGGTGGCCTCCGTTCGGGACAGCGGTGATATCGCCATCGGCAACGTGGTGGGCTCGAACATCGCCAACATCGCCCTGATCCTGGGGATCGCCGCTCTGATTCGGCCGATTCGCGTGCAGATGCGGCTGCTCGTGCGTGAGGTCCCCATTATGATATTCGCGGCGCTCGCCTTCTTCATCTTCGCCCTGGACCTCGAGCTATCCCGTTGGGATGGCCTTTTCTTGGCCGTAGGCTTCATCGCCTACACGCTCTATCTACTGGAGGGAGCTCGGCGGGAGTCGCCGGCAATCGAGGTCGAATACCAGAAGTTCGTGCCGACGGGGGGCACGCTGACCGGTCATCTGTTACTTACCGTCGTCGGCTTGGGCACTCTGTTGGGGGGCGCGCACCTCGTCGTCAGTGGTGCGGCCTCGACGGCGCGTCTGCTGGGTGTGTCGGAGCTGGCTATCGGCCTGACCGTCGTCGCGATCGGGACCTCACTGCCCGAGCTGGCCACGGCGATCGCGGCTTCGGTTCAAGATGAGGGCGACATTCTGGTGGGTAACGTGGTGGGCTCGAACATCGTCAACATCATGGCCGTGCTGGGCAGCGCCTCCATCGCTCGCCCTTTGGCCGTCTCCGAATCCGTCATCCGGGTCGAGGCACCGGTCATGCTCGCCGTGAGCATCCTGGTTCTACCCTTCGTCTGGACCACACTACGGCTGACCCGTTGGGAGGGCGTCATCCTCATCATGGCCTATCTGGCCTTCGTGGTTCTGCTGGCGCTGCCCTCCACGTAAAAACGGACCGACGGACGGTCCCCCAGACCATTGGCCCGGATGGGGTCGAACCATCATTTCTGGATCCAAAGTCCAGCGTCCTGCCATTAGACGACGGGCCAGTCGGTCGCAGATCGGGCGACGCGCTCAGCCGCAATCTCTCCGCCGGGCTGCGCCGGATCAAGGCCCCGATGGACCCGTGAACATTGTGGCCGCTCAGGTGTAGTCTTAGGAGGCAGTGCGGAAGTCCCCCCCTTTCTTCCCTCGCCAGAGACCTTCTCCCCACAATCAGGTCCGCCCGTTACGGGCTTGGGAAACACATGTTCCCCGGACCCTAGGTTGTTGAAACCCAAAGAGTTACAATCGTGAAACGCATCTCCTGGCTGCTCATTTTGCTGGCCACTGCGTTGGCGGGACGCCCCACGGACCGAGCCACCTTGGCCCTGGCCGCAGGCGGCGAGTTCCGCACCCTGGTGCTTTCGCAAGCCATTTCGGACAATCTGGCCCTACTGTTCGATCAGTTCGAGAAGGAGCTCGTGCTGTGCCTGGAGGGTGAGCAACGCGGGGCCGATCTCCATGTTACAGACTTCCGCATGCCGCACATCTACCTGTCGGAGACCGGACGGGTCCAGGCGGCCAGTTGTGATCAGGGCCCCAATTCCATAGGCACCTGGCACAATCACCCGGCACCCTTCCTCACACTGGCCAGCGCGAGTACCGAAGCCCTGGCACGTAACTGCTACCTATCACGGACCGACATCAGCGATTTCCGGCGGCGGACACGGGCTATGGTTAGCGTGGTCTCCTGTGCCCCAAACGTCTACGCCTACTGGCGGCGCAGCGACGTGAGTTCCGTGGTCGGGGATGTCGCGATTCTGCCACCTCCTCGTGGCCAGCTCGTCAAGACCCCGATCCCGAATGGCGAGACACCGAGCGGCCTTACCAAGGCCCGCGCGCGCTGACCAACCGAATCCCCTCGACACCCTGCCTGATGTGCGGAGCCGCCTGATCGCGTTGCCGCGCAGTCTCGTAGACCGCGAATAGAGCGGAGCCGCTTCCCGAGAGCTGTGCCAGCAGGGGCTGTGTCTCGCCGAAGCGCTGCTTCAGTGTTCGCAGAACGGGCAATTGCTCGAACACCACCGACTCGAAGTCGTTGCAGGCGTGACGGGCCAATTCGCTCCAGGAAGTGAGGCCGGAATCGTCGAGTTCGCCCGCTTCCGCGGGGGACCGCCGGCCACTCGAGCCGGCCTGTTCGTCCCAAAGCGCGTAAGCCTGGGCCGTGGAGACGTGAACATCGGGCAAAGCGAGCAGCATAGGGAGCGGGTCGAGGCCCGGGTGAGCACCGAGGCGCTCGCCCCGGCCCCACCCAAGCGCCAGGGGAACATCCGCTAGGAAGAACATCACGTCGGCACCCAGTCGGGCGGCCAGGCTCTGCAGTTCGTCGCTCGGCAGCGGGGTGTCGAGAGCGCGACTGAGAAGCCGGAGCACGGCTGCCGCATCGCTCGAGCCGCCACCCAGCCCGGAGCCCGGTGGAATCCTCTTCTGCAATTCGATGTCGACCCCTAAGGAGAGCTCCGCCCTTTCAAGAAAGCGTGCGGCAGCTCGTGCGGCCAGATTCTCCGGTCCCGCCGGCACCTGCTCGTGCCCGGCCACGGTGATACGGACGCCCACCTCGTCTCGTACCGCCAGTCGTACGCGATCGGCGAATTCGATCCTGCAGAACACGGTCTGCAGCGGGTGGAATCCGTCCGACCCTCGCGGGAATATCCTCAAGAGGAGGTTCACCTTGGCTCGAGCCTCGGTCTCGAGCCAGCCGTCGATCATCGCCGCGCACCCCCGAATCTCTGACGTCGCTCCCTGTCAGCCATCAGGCGCTCTCCTCGACGATCTCCTCGCTGTGCCCAACCTCGCCCCAGGACAAGCCGAGTTTACCGAGATAGTAGATCCCTAGCAGCGTAACCGGGGTGAATGCGCCGATGTGAAAGGTCGCTGCGTAAGCAACGGCCTGCTCGGCAGGCACACCGAACGGTGTCAGAGCGAGCCGAACGCTCGCTTCGAACAAGCCGAAGAAGCCGGGTGAAGACGGAATCGATACCAGGAAAGCGTTCACACCCTGAAGGAATATGGCGCCCAGATAACCCGGCTTCGTTATGCCGAAGGCGAGCATACCCACGTAGAGTGCTAAGGCACCCCAGAGCCAGTGAGCCACGGACCAAATCAATCCCTTGATCACCAGACCGGGCCTTCGCAAAGCCCCGAGCCCCTCGATGAACAACTCCATGACCTCGGTGATCTTGTCGGCTGCTTTCTTAGGCAACGCTCGACCGATCGTGGCGCGAAACGTCGAGATCGCCAAGGCGGGACGCCAGATGAGCAGCACCAGAGCGAGTCCACCCAGGGCGAAGACGAGTAGCAGTCCCAAGAGCTTCTCTAGCACGTCGCCGCCCAGGTCGCTCGCCAATGGAAACCCGGGCAAGAAGAACGGCGTCGCGAGGAAGAGCGCGAGGGTCAACGCATCGAAGAATCGTTCCACCACCAGAGACCCGAACGACGCGCTGGCGCTGATCGGTTCACTGCGACTTAGCGCATACGCACGGGCGAACTCTCCCACTCGCGCGGGTAGAAGGTTGTTCGCCATGAACCCGATGCACGTGCTGCCGAACCGTGACTTGAACGAAGTATCGGCGATGGCCGGTACGAGAAAGACCTTCCAACGCGCGGCACGAATGAGGAAACCGGCCGTCTGTATGATGATGCTCAGACTCAGCAGCCAGAGGTCCGCCGCCCGGACGTATCTCCAGAGCTCGCGAAACGAGACGTCGTGGAAGACCCAAACAAGCAGGACAAGGCTGACGGCCAGCCCAAAGACCGTCTGCCAGCGGCGCATCATTGCGTGAGGCCTGCCTTGTCCATGGCGTGCTCGACCAGGCCTAGCGCCTCCTCGAGCAGCAGTTGTGCGCGGCCGACGTCAGGATCGCTGACCTGCAAGATCCCGTCGACTTCACCTGACAGTTCCTTCGCCCGCGCCAGCGCGTCTTCGGCCGAGTAGGTCAGCGACTCGATGTCGATCACTTCTTCAAGCGCCGAGCGTGTGGCTTCCTCCAACGACGCCTCGGCCCGGGTGATCGCGTCACGGCGCTCGCCATCCTCCGACGCGTCTAGATAGGCCCGCAGGCCGGAAACGCTGACGCCCAACTCGTCGCCGAGAGCCTGCAGCCGATAGCTCGGGCCATCGAGCGCGGCCCTGACCGCTGCAGCCAAGCGGCGTGTAATCCTTCCGAACTCGGCGTGGCCGAACGCAACGGCGCGCTCGCGAAGTTGTCTGAGGGTATAGGCCAGCCGTTCCGCAGCGCGCAGCGCTCCCTCACCGCCGCTCCTCATCTCACCGCGCAATCGATCGATCGTATCGAGACTACCCGTCGCTTCCAATGCGAAGAACGCCTCCCACGAGCCTGCTCCCTGGTCCGCCATCGGACACGCCTCGATATGCGGTCCTGGATCATCGTGGAATAACTCGCTGATCCAAGTGACCTCGCGCTGGGCTGCGACGTCCAGCACCTGATCTTTGAGTTCCTCGATCTCATCGCTGGCGTACGATACCGCCGGTTCCGCACCGCGGATGAGCTCCGTGGCGACATCATCGAGCGCCTGCTGGGCGCGTCTGAAGAGGACGAGGTGCCCGGGACCTACCGTCGCACTCGTATCCGCGATTCTCAGAATGACCTCTTCGACCGCGGCGACGGCAGAACCAACGCTAGAGATGTCATCGACGCCCTCGATCCCTCTCAGCGGACGGATGCGTCGCAGAAGATTCTTTAGCGGTTCCCGGTTCCGAGGATCGCGCTCCAAGACGCCGAGCGCATCGCCGATCTCGGAGGCCAGGCCGCGGAGTTCCGTTCCCAGGTAGCGTCTGAACCGCTCATCGTCTTTCGGAGGAGGTGTGACCGGCTTGGATTCACCCAGCCGCCGGGCCAATTCCTCAACACGCTCTTCGAGATCCGCCGGCGGCGACTCGACCGCGTCCACCAGGTCGCGGATTTCGGCCACCGCCCATTCCAGAGCCTCTCGCTGCTCGGGCCCCCAGTGGCGGCGGCCCGACCGAAGATCCTCGGCCAAGTTGTGTACCGCACCGGCCGCCCGGGCAAGCGAATCCTGGTCCGCCATGCGAGCGCTCCCCCGGAGTGCACGGGCAAGTCGCCTGAGCTCATCCGTATCCGGAGTCGCACTGGCTCGGAGCGTGTGCTCGAGCTTGTCCAGATAGTCCCCAGCCTCGTCCGCAAAGAACTCGAGTAATGTCCGCGGCATAATCTCAGCCCCCCCGCCTGCTCCGTGCACCCTTCACAAGATTCAGCATATCGCTCACCGCTCTTTCCATCCCAACAAACATGGCGCGGCAGACCACCGAGTGTCCGATGTTCAACTCCTCGATCTC